>NZ_JAMYUW010000019.1:0-116894 GCF_040323315.1 Mesorhizobium sp. M0047
GTCGTCGCGCGGCTGGGCACGGCGCCGGCGGCGATCCTTTTTCCCGGCGCGGGCTTGCGGATGCGCGGCGGCACCGGCGCTGGCGCCGATGCCATGCAACGCTGCCTAGCCGACGTGACGGCGCGCATCGACATTGCGGCACGTCTGAACTATCTCACCCCCACCGAGAACAACGAGCTAGTCAACTGGGACGCCGAGCAGTATCGCCAGAAGCTCAACGCGGCCGGCGGCTAGAGCATGATCCCGAAAAGTGGATACCGGTTTTCGGAAAAGATCATGCTCAAACGAACATAGAGCAAAGGACAGATGCCATGATGCCACTTGCCATCGGCATCGACATCGGCACGTCAGGTGCGCGCGCCGTGGCCATGCGTCCGGATTTCTCCATTGCCGGGCATTCGGCTGTTCCGCTCGACAGGTTCGGCCCAAACCCCCGCGATCCCGCCGTGTGGTGGTCGACGGCTGGCGCAGCGCTGACGGAACTGCTTTCCGGCATCGATCGTGCAGCGGTCCGCGCCATCGCCGTCGACGGCACGTCGGGCACGCTGCTGCCGATCGATGGCGCCGGGCGACCGCTGGCCGAGCCGCTGATGTACAACGACAAGGTCACCGATGACGACATCCTGGCCGCGATCATCCGCGAGGCGCCGGGTGGAAGTGCTGCGCATGGCCCAACATCAGGGCTTGCCAAGGCGCTCCAGTTTCAGCGCCTGTCCGGCGTCGCGAAGATGCTGCACCAGGCTGACTGGATCGCCGGAAACCTCTCCGGCCGCTTCGATGTCAGCGATGAGAACAATGCCCTGAAGACAGGCTATGATGTCGAAGTCCGCCGTTGGCCGGATTGGATCGCAGCGACCGGCATGCGCATGGAGTTGCTGCCGCGCGTCGTCGAACCGGGCGATGTCACCGGCGCCCTCACCGCTGCCACCGCGGACCTGTTCGGCTTGCCGCGCGACGTGGCCGTTGTCGCCGGCACCACGGATGGCTGCGCCTCGTTCCTGGCAACCGGCGCAGCGACCATCGGCGATGGCGTCACCGCGCTGGGGTCCTCGCTGACCATCAAGATCCTGTCCGATCGGCCGATCTCGGCGCCGCGCTTCGGCATCTACAGCCATCGGCTCGGCAATGCCTGGCTGGCCGGCGGCGCGTCGAATTCCGGCGGCAAGGTGCTGGCCCAGCATTTTCCGCTCGCGCGGATCATCGAACTCAGCGCGGCGATCGACCCCACGACCACGACCGGCCTCGACTACTACCCACTCAGCACCGTTGGCGAGCGCTTCCCGATCGCCGATCCGGCGCTGCCGCCACGCCTTGTGCCCCGTCCAACGGACGACGCCGACTATCTCCAGGCGATGTTCGAGGGTATCGCCGCGATCGAAGCACTCGGCTATGACAGGCTTGCCGAACTCGGCGCTCCTGCACTGACATCGGTCAGGAGCGTCGGCGGTGGCGCTGCAAACCCGGCCTGGACTGCGATCCGGCAGCGCAAGTTAGGCGTCGATTTCCTGCCCGCGCTTTCCGACGAGGCCGCCGCCGGCACAGCGCGGCTGGCACTGAAGGGCGCAAGCCAAGCGGGGCTTCTATGACCAAACGTCTGGACGGCATCGGGCCGCTGGCAGAACGCTACGAGGTGTTCCTGCTCGACCAGTTCGGGGTGCTGCATGACGGCACACGGCCCTATCCGGGCGCGGTGGCGGCCCTGTCGGCGCTGAAGCACGCCGGCAAGACCGTGGTGCTGATTTCCAATTCCGGCAAGCGGGCGCAGCCCAATGAAAGCCGGCTGATAAAACTCGGCTTCGAACCGGGAAGCTGGGACCATTTTGTCTCCTCCGGAGAGGTCGCGTGGCGATCCTTTCATGACATGGCGGCATCGGGAGAACTGCGCCCGGGGACAAAATGCCTGCTGATCAGCCGCGACAACGATCGCACGGCCATCGAGGGCCTGCCTTTTGTACTGACCGAGGCCGGCGAAGACGCCGAACTGGTGCTGATCTCGGCCAGCGAGGGCGACCGTTACGACCTCGACCATTACCGCCACCTGCTCGCGCCGGCAGCGGCGCGGCGGGTGCCATGCTTCTGCACCAACCCTGACATTGTCATGCTGACATCCGTCGGCCCACGCTTCGGCGCCGGCAGGTTGGCGGACCTCTATGAGAGCCTGGGCGGCAACGTCACCCGCATCGGCAAGCCCTACAGGGCGATTTTCGACGCAGCACTGGCGCTGGCAGGCGAGCCGGACCGCGGCACCGTGGTCTGCATCGGTGACAGCGTCGAGCACGACATATCAGGGGGAAACAGCGCCGGCATCGCCACGGCGCTGGTGCTCAGTGGAATACTGGCGGACATATCGGATCTCGCCGCCGTTTTCGACGAACAGCAGGCGTGGCCGGACTACATCACGGACAGCTTCAGCTTCCGCTGACCGCTTCCAGCATGCGCCGTGCGCTTTCCTCGTCAGTGATCAGGATCGTTGGCGCGATCAGGGTCATGGCGCCGAGCAGCGCCTCGGTCTTCTCCGCACCGCCCGAGGTGAGGATGCGGATCGGCGCCTTGCGCAGGCGATCGACATCCACCGACATCACGTGGCTGTTGACGGGATGGTCGACCAGATCGCCATTGCGGTCGAAGAAATGGAACAGCAGGTCGCCAACGGCGCCACGCGCAAGCAGGGCCTCCCGATCCGCCTCCTTGAGAAAGCCGCCTAGAGAGAAGGTTGTGGCCGAGGCGATGCCGCCGACGCTCAGCAGAACGGCATCGAGCACGTTGGCCATCTCAAAAACCTCCTGCAGGCCGCAGCGCTCGACCAGCGCGATCTTCGTCTCGACGCTATCGACCACGGCCGGCGTCGGGATCAGATAGCCGTCGCCCTGGAAGATCTGGGCGAAGCGCCAGGCGAACTCTGCCGGGTTGTAGCGCCGCACGACGCCGACACCGCCAAGCAGCGAAATGACCTTGAAGTCGGTGAGCGACTTGGCACTGATGAAGGGCAGGCTCGAAAACAGCGTCCGGCCCCAGCCGACGCCGACGCGCATGCCGGACTTCATCGTGTCGGAGAGAAAGCTGCCGGTCTTGGCGCTGATCGCCTGGACCGGATCGGCATTGGGCGCGGAAAGCGGTGCCACCAGCGCCTGTTGCAAGCCGAACGTCTTTTCCAGCGCGCGCTCCAGCCGGACGATCTCCGACAATTCGCTCTCAATGCTGATTTTGACTTCATTGCGTGCGCGGGCATCCGCCAGCATGCGCACGATGGTGACGCGGCCGACGCCGAGCACATCGGCGATCTCGTTCTGCGTCATCTGCTCGACGAAATACATCCAGGCGGCGCGGATCCTGAGGCGATCCGTCCGGCTTTCGCCGGCGACCTGCTCGGTTGCCTCGCCGCGGCCGTCGCCGTTTTCACCCTGTCGTCGCCTGCCCACGCGTGTCTCTCCCCCTGCGGCGAAGGACGAGCGCGCCGTCGCCGATTCTGCATGCTGGTCTAGTATCGCCTATTGATCTACCAATCGATAGGAACAATGTAGAGGTGGTGGCCACTCCCTGTTGGCGGCCATCCGCAGCAATTTCGAGGCGATCCGCCATGCTCCGACAAATCTCCGAAGATGTCCGCGTCAACCTGAAGGACCGGCTGCGGGAAGTCCGCGATGCCATCCGCCAGAGCCGCCATGACGGCAGCGGCGACGCCAGTATTCTGCGCGAAGCAACCAGCCATCTGCCGTCGTTTCCGGGCAAGGGCATCGAAGACCTGCTCAGCCATGCCGCGAGTGCAGTCGACGAAGCGCTGTCGATCGCTGAATCCTTCGTCCCGCACGAGCGCCCGATAAAGGTGGACGGCACAACCGTGAAGGGCCTCGGCACCTATTTCCCGGTCGGCAACGAGGATCGCCAGCTGAGCGCGGAACGGCTGTTCCGGCGCGATATGTACTATCTGACCAAGGCGATGCTTGCCGCCCTGAATATCGACAATGCCCGCATCCACGAAGCTGATTTTGCGGCCGTCCATGCCACGATGCGCAAGCGGCATGGCGACCTTTTGGCCGCATTGGCCGCGCCGGGCGCCGGATTGCAGGCGATCGCGGCCATTTGTTCGGCGCTGCTGGTCGAGTGCCTCAACCAGCGTCCCGTTCGCTTTGCCGAGGCCGCGCCGGAAATATCGGCGGGGGCGAGCGGCCAAGCGCTCGACATAAGCTGTCTGGCCCCGCTCGCTTTGGCCTGCGGCCTGGCAACCACCGGCAGGGACGATTCGCCGGAACCTGATATGCTGGAGATCGCGATCCTGGCAGCCGATATCCGCCGCGACCGTATCGTTCAGGCCTGCGCCAAGGCGAACCCGATCACCGAACTGACATCCGTTTTCGCCACCTTGCTTGCCCATTTGCCGTAATTGTCGCGACTTCGGCTAGCCTTCCGCCGCCATCGCCATGATCGCCTTCTTGGCGCGCTGGATCGAAGCCGGGCTCATCGAGAGCTCGGTCAGACCCATCCTCACGAAGGTGGCGATAAGGTCGGGACGACCGGCCGCCTCACCGCACATGCCGACCATGATGCCGGCGGCGACGCCAGCTTTGGCCGTCATTTCGATTGCCGACATGACCGCCGGATTGGTGACGTCGTTGAGCTTGGCCACGGTCGGGTTGAGCCGGTCGGCGGCCATGATGTACTGAGTGAGATCATTGGTGCCGATCGAGAAGAAAGCGACCTCCCTGGCCAGCGCCGGGGCGATCAGCACGGCGGCCGGAGTCTCGATCATCACGCCGAGATCGAACGCCGCGTGCGGCACACCCTCGGCTTTCAATTCGGCGGCGCATTCATCGACCAGAACCCGCGTCTGCCTGACCTCGCCGATATCGGACACCATCGGCAACATCACCTTGATGTTGCCGTGCACGGCCGCCCGCAGCAGCGCCCGCAGCTGGCGCTTGAAGATGTCGGGCCGGTCGAGGCACATGCGGATGCCTCGCCAGCCCAAGAAGGGGTTTTCCTCGTCGGGAAATTCGATGCCGACAATCGGCTTGTCGCCGCCAATGTCGAGCGTCCGCACGATGACCGGATATGGCGAGAATGCCTTGGCCAGCGCCGCGTAGGTCTCCGCCTGCATGTCTTCGGAGGGAAGGTGCATGTGGCGCATGAACAGAAGCTCGGTGCGGAACAAGCCGATGCCCATCGCGCCAGCCTCCTGTGCTGCCTCGATTTCCTCCAGCGAGCCGATATTGGCCGCGACCTTGATGATCCTGCCGTCGGCGAGTTTCGGCGTCACCGTCTTGAAGACGGTCAATCCGGCGCGCTCTTTTGCCGCCGCTTCGACGCGGCCGGCGAAATCGGCACGGGTCGCCTCGTCGGGATCGATGATCACATGGCCATTGTTGCCGTCGAGCGCGACTTCTCGCGCGGTGCGCAAGGCATTGACCTGGTCGCCGAGGCCGAGCACCGCCGGAATGCCGTGCGAGCGGGCGATAATGGCGATGTGAGAGGTCGCGCCGCCATGGCCGCATATCACGCCGCCGATGCGCTTCAGCGGCGCGCGCGCCAGATCCCAGGCACCGATGTCATCGGCAATCAGGATAGCTCCCTGAGGGATGTTCTCAAGGCTGACATCGTCCTGTCCAAGCAGCACCAGGCAGATCTGCCGGCCGACCGCGTGGACGTCGTCCGCCCGCGCGTTGAGATAGTGATCGTCGACAGCGCTGAAATCGGCGGCGATGGTGGACGCCGCGGTGATGACGGCCGAAATCGCGTCGTTGCCGCCCCTGATCAGGCTTTCGGCCTCGCCGGTCAAGCTGTCGTCGGCGGCGATATCACGAAGCGCGGCGACGATGCCGCGGTCTCCAGCCGACAGGCTGTCCTGGGCCAACGCGTGGTCCATTCGCACTTGGACGGCGGCGACAGCGGTGCGGAACCTGTCGATCTCACCGGCAATCTCCTCGGCCTGCAACACGCGGCCCTGCCCGGCGATATCAGGCGGGAAATGCGCAAAGGCCGGGCCGATGGCGAAGCCTTCGCTCGCGGCTACCCCACGCAAGCCGGTTGCAGCTCCAGGTGACGCCGGTGCGGATTCGGTTGCGGGCTTGACCTCCGGCTTCGGCCCGGTATCGCCTGTCGGCTGGTGATCCTCATCCTCAAGGCCAGCCTTCGGATTTTCCAGATAGCCGATCAACGCCTCGATGGCCTCGATGGCGTCGGCGCCATTGGCCCGAACGGTGACCTCCTGGTTCTCCTTGACCGCCAGCAGCATCAGCTTGACCGAGCTCTTGGCGCTCACCGCCTTGCCGTCCTTGACCAACTCGACATCGGATTCGAAACCCTTGGCGAGCTTGACGAACCGCGTCGCGGGACGGGCGTGCAAACCTTCATGCACTCTGACGATGGTCGAGCGTTCCATGGCAAATACTCTGCTTTTCTTGGCGCCACCGTCACACGGATGACGGCGCGAATGCCGTCAGGCGGCGATGGTGATGATCGTACCGGACTTCAGGGCGGCCACGAGCGCTTCCGGATCGACCGGCGATGCGCAGATTTCGCCTGGCCTCTCGGCCTCGGCGGCGCCGTTGAACGAGATTACGACATGGCCCATTTCCAACACCTTGCTCCATGCGCTGGCGCCGACCGCCGTTATGGAAGCTGAAACCGGCCCGAGGGTGATCGAAGCGCCCTTGGCGGGCGCTCCGTCACTCGGTCCCTGCTCGGTCTGATGGAGCACCGAAACCTCGGCAAGCTCTGGCGGCGAGCCATCCGCAAACAGGATGACCACGCCCGCTTCGGCGAGGTCCGCCACTTCGGGGCCGACGGAAGTGACCCGCGTTCTCAGAAGAACCGTCATATGGCGAACCTCATTTTCCAACTATCTTTAGAACACGATCAGGCTGACGACCCAGGCGATCAGCACCGATACCGGGCCCATGATCTGGCGGCTGATCAGCACCGCCGGAACACCGATCTCGATCGTCTTCGGTTTGGCTTCACCGAGCGCCAGGCCGACGGGGACGAAGTCGCAGCCGACCTGGGTATTGTAGGCAAACAGCGCCGGCAGCGCCATCGCCGGCGAAATCGTGCCGTTGGCGATCTGCGGGCCGATGATGGCGACGCCGATGACCTGCGCGATGACAGCGCCTGGCCCGAGGATGGGCGACAGGAACGGCAAGCCGCAGATCGCCGAGATGATCAGCAGGCCCACGATGTTGTTGGCCAGCGGCCCCATCGGCTGTGCCAGCACATCGCCGATGCCGGTGTAAAGGATCAGACCGATGAGCATGGTCACGAAGGCCATGAACGGCAGCACGTTGCGGATGACCTGATCGATGGTGCGGCGCCCGGCATTGAAGAAGATACCGACGATACGCCCCATGACGCGGCCTATCGAACTGATGAGGCCGATCAGCCCACCCTCGCTTGGCAGCGGCTGTGGTACCGCAGTGGCATTGCTATTGCTCGAACCCATCGCTGCTGCTCCCCCTGCAGTGGTGACCGTTTCGGATCCGTCCGCCATTTTGATGTTGGCCGGCTTTACGCCCGAAACGTAGATGTCTTCGGTGATGAACTGGGCCAGCGGCCCGGATTGACCGACCGGCGTCAGGTTGACGGTCGGAATGCGCTTGCGCGGATAGACGCCGCAGCGTGCGGTGCCGCCGCAGTCGACGACCACGACCGCCATCTCGCTTTCGATCGGCGGCGCCCTGAAGCCGTCGACGGCTTCGGCACCGGTCATGTCGGCGATGAGCTGCGCCACCGGGTGAATGCCGCCGCCAGTCACCGAAACAACCTTGCTTCGTTGTGCGGTCGGCTCGATGACCAGTGGGCCGCCCCAGCCGGTCTTGCCTTGGGAAATCTGTACGGCTTTGTATATCTTGTCCATGATGTCCTCCCCGCCCTTACAGCTCGACGCCCTGGCGGCGCGCCATGATGGAAGTGATGCGTTCGGTCAGCATGCCCTTCAGCAGGATGACGACGAGACCGACGATGGCGTACCAGATCGCCACCTTGACGTGGTAACCGGCGACGACGGCGCCCTTCTTTTCCAGCTCCAGCAGAGCGACGAGAATGCCGCCCCAGACGAAATATTCGCCGGGATTGATATGCGGGAACAGGCCGAGCGGCGGGTGAACATAGGAAACGGCCGCGTCATAGAAGGCCGGCTTGTGCTTTTCTTCCAAGAACGATCCGAACGTGTAGGCCATCGGATTGGTGAGGAAGAACACCGCCAGCAGCGGCAACAGCGTGTAGCGCGTCAGTGCGACCCGACCGGCGCCCCGCGCCAGACCGTGCACGCGCTCTTCGCCGACCAGTTCGGTGACGGCGTAGAAGGCCGTCATCAGCACCACCAGCGTCGGAATGATGCCGGTGACGAAGCCGGCGAACACCTCGCCGCCCTTCTGGAAGATACCGATGAAATACTTGCCGATCGCGGTGAGCCAGCCGAGTTGCTCTTCCTGCTGGACGTCCTTCAGCTTTTCCTTGAACTGATCGACGGTGATCGGTCCACTGTCCGCTTGCGCAAGGACAACGAGGTGATCGGAAGCATGCTCGGCGGCGAGCTTGCCATGCAATGCAGCATCCGAGACCATGGCACCTGCGACATGCAGATTGTGCACCGCCATGTCGGCATGCTGCGCCAACAACGAAAATACAGACATTTCTCCTCCTTATGCCACCCGCCGGTTCATTCCAGTCGGTGCGCGGCGTCCTCTGTCCCTTTGATTTAGAGGTGGATTCAGATTCAGGTCGATCCGACCTGAAAATCATCCGTCCTCTAGGCCCTTGCTATGTTCAAGCCGGACAGACCCGGCTTCTTCCCCGGCTCCGACCGTGTTTTGTCGATCTGTTCGATCGCCCGTTTCACGGCCTCGGCCACACCGGATTCCCCCTCCCCCATGATTGCAGGGTTGGACCGGAGTCGATCGAGGGGAACGCCCTCGAACTCTTCATGTCTTTTGAATTTGGTGAACACGGAACGGCCGCTCATCACCATCAGGCGGCGCACGACCAGATCGGGTGTCACCACGACAAGCGCGATGGTGCCCTTGGCCAATCGACCGCGAAAATTGCCGGCTCCGACGAAGCCATCCTTGTACTGATCGGTGACGCCCCTGAACACATCCGAATAGTGTCGCATCTGCAGCCAGACGCCGAGCGATTGCTGCGCCCACACAATAACCAGCAGAAGCAGTCCCCACTGCCAAATCGCCATTCGGTTCTCCTCCCGAAGCCTCAGTTGACCGCACATTGGACCGGCACGTGACAACAGCAAAGTGAGAACATTTGTTTCCGAGAATGTCAATATGTATGATATTGACCATATCTGCGGTCATCCACAGGAACGCTGACAGATTTCAGCGACGGCGCCATTGTGCTACCCTAACGAGGAAACAGGATACGAGGAATATGGATCTGCCCTTCAGGGACGAACTGGCCTTGATGCCCGACCTTCGGCATCGATTGCGGCAGCTGCGCTGGTTCCGTGCCACGTTCCGCGGCAGCGCCAAGGTGGTCTCGGACACGTTCGGCGTTCGCTTCGAGATCGATGAGGCCAAGCTCACCAGGGCTTTTCTCGACTGGGTCGAGATCATGGAGGCGCAGAAGCGCTTCGCCGCGATCGATCGCGCCGACTTCATCGTCTTTGCCGCCGGCCTGGTGCTGCGCGAGTTGATCAAACAGGCGCCGGCCAGGGAAATCTCCGGCCTTACCCAGCTGATCGAGACGGAAACGAATGCCGGCACGCTGGAAATCGTCCGCTTCTGGCCGGAAGGATTCCTCTATACCAATTACTGCGTCTCGGCGATTTCGGCGATCCACGAGCAAGAATTCGGCACGGCGCCCAGCATCGATAAATGCGCAGACGATCTGCGCACCTGGTGGTCCTATCGCGAGAACGTGACCGAGATGCCGGCCTACGCGGTTGCCTTCCTCGACCGCTTCCTCGGTGCCGAGCCGAACTGGATAACGCCGGATCGCGCACAGTCCCGGCAAGCCATGCAACGGGCGCTCGGGACTTCGCGTGCGAGCGATGCGCTGCGCCAGCTTTGAACTGCCGGCTTGTGGCCCAAAACACCCGCGCTATTGAACATTTGATTTTTTACCGATAGCGATGTGCGGAATTGACTCGATGGAGAAGCGCGTGGCGCGACCAAGGCCTATTATTTTCGATTGCGACGGCGTTCTCGTCGACAGCGAGCCTCTGGCCGCGCGGGCCTATGAGCGTGTCTATGAAAAGCACGGCATGCCCGGCGTCAACACCGGCATCATCGCCCAGTGCATCGGCATGAAGCAGTCCGACATCATCGCCAAGATCAGGGATTTGACCGGCCACCAGTTTCCGGCGGCGGCGGACGGCGACATCTGGGCCGAGACCAAGGTCCTGTTCTCCGAGGAATTGAACCCGACAGCGGGAATAGCCGCCTTTCTGGAGTCGCTTGGGGGTGATCGCTGCGTTGCCTCATCCTCCTCCGTCGAGCGCATAAATCACAGCTTGGCCGTGACCGGACTGGCGCGGTTTTTCGGCGATGCGATCTACAGCTCTTCCATGGTCAGGAACGGCAAGCCCGCGCCTGACATTTTCCTGTTCGCCGCCAACAAGATGGGCGCCAATCCCGCCGACTGCATCGTCATCGAGGATTCGCCCTTCGGCATCCAGGGCGCGGTCGCCGCCGGCATGACAGCGATCGGCTATACCGGCGGCGGCCACACTTATACCGAGCACAGCGCGCGGCTGACGGCTGCCGGTGCCGATTTCGTATGCGCCGATTGGCATGAAGTTAGCCGGCAATTGGCTGGGTTTGGTGTGCCGGCCTAGCTCTTAGCGAACAGGCAGTCCAAGGCGGACCCATTGGTCGGCCGGGATCACCGGCCCGACGCGGAAATTGAAAGACAAGACCCTCGTCGCATTGGTGTCGACCTCGCATCGGAAGCCAAGATGATACCAGGTGGTTGTCGTGCGGAAGGCGACATCCGGGGCATCAAGGATATTGCCGGCCTTCAGCGGAACACTTGGGATCAACTCGGGAAAATATGAAGCATCCAGCAATTGCTGCTGCAACGCACTGGCGCAAAGTTTGGCAGCCCGCTTGCCGCGAGGCACTCCGGCCATCGAGCTTGTGGCCGACGCATCGCCGGTCGCGCCTTGCGAATAGAGTTTGCGAACACCCGGAAGCCCTGAATAGCGCCGCGATGCAGCGGCGACGTCTGCGGAACTTGGCCTGCTGGCGCTCTCGCTTGCGGACTTCGAGACCTTTGGCAGCTCGGGCTTCGGCGCATTTGTGGGTCTGGGATTCGGCGCTTCTACTGATGTCGGAAGCTCGATCTCACCGTCATCGGCGGCAGCAGCCAACGGTGTCGGTGACGCGGCTGCTTGCTTGCCGTTGTCGTCCGCTTCCGGTTCCTGTTTGTCCGCCTGCTGCTTATCTACGTCTTTGGCCGAAGCTGGTTGCTTCTCCTGGGTGGGCTCGATCTCTTTCGCTGCTGGCTCCGCTGGGTCTGCCGAGGCGGTAACTTTGTCGTCTGTCTGCTTCGGCACGGCAGCCGGCTTCGGCTGTTCATCCTTGGCCGGCGAGGGCGAGTTGTCTTGAGCGCTGGCCCCATCCAGAGATTTCCTGGGGCCGCTATCCCTGTCGCCGAACTGAAAAACAGGCTTCAGAACCTCGATCGGCGAGGGCTTCGGCGGCTGTTTTTCCGCCGGAGTTGACTTTTCAATCTTCTGCTCGAGTGGTTTTTCAGCCTTCGGCTCCGGCAGCTTTTCGGCTTTGGGCTCCTTTGGCTGCGGTTTCGGCTTTGGCTGATCAGGAGGGGGCACGAGCGCGACATTGACCGCTTGCTCCTGCTGCGGCTGTTTTGGAGCCTTGGGCACGTTGTAGACCAGGAGCGCTGCGATGAGTGCATGCAGGATCATCGATGCGGGCAACCCCCACAGCAGATGCCGCCGTTCTCCTGTCTTGCCCTTCATCCTCATCGATGTGGAATGAAATCGCGGCGGGTTCAAGCATGGGCACTGGATTGGCGCAACTTAACCGCTGACAGGTTGGTGATCTGGATGACAACGCACAGGAGGTCGAGCCACCCCGGCGTTGGCGCGATTCCGACTAGGCTGGCTCTTCCGCCGGCTCGGTATCCCGTCCAGAAGCCGTTCGTCCAGGCGCGTTTCGCCAAACCAATTCAGCCGATTGATGCTGACGAAGCCAGCATCGATCGCCGCGTTTTCGTCGCCAGGCTGGCTGGCATCGTCGCGGCCGCGCGGAATGGTGATGACCGTGCGATTACCATCGCTGTCCACAATCTCGGCCTAGCAGGCGATCTTGTCGCGGCCGATGCGCGGCTGTTCCGCCGGCAGCGCGGTCGGCAGGTTGATGCTCAACCGATGGCCCTCCGTCGCCCAGTCGGCACGCGACTGCCGCGGTGAGGCGATCAGCGTGCCCAGCCACGGCTCATCGGCATCGGTGAAGTCAGGGTTCTTCACGCGAGAAACAACAAGGCGTTCTGTTTGTGAGCCGGCTTCGCAGGCCGACACCACCCCGCCATGCATTAAACCAGCATGCCCATCGGGTTCTCGATCAATCGCTTGAACGCGACCAGCAATTCGGCACCCAGCGCACCGTCGACGGCACGATGGTCGGTCGATAGCGTCACCGACATCACGGTGGCGATTTTGATCTCGCCGTTCTTGACCACTGCCCGCTCCTCGCCGGCGCCGACCGCCAGGATGGTTGCGTGCGGCGGGTTGATGACGGCGGCAAAGTCCTTGATGCCGAACATGCCGAGATTGGACACCGCCGTGGTGCCGCCCTGGTACTCTTCCGGCTTCAGCTTGCGGCTGCGGGCGCGGCTGGCCAGATCCTTCATCTCGTTGGAAATGGTGGACAGGGTCTTTTCGTCCGCCTTGCGGATGATCGGCGTGATCAGCCCACCAGGGATCGACACGGCAACACCGACATCGGCATGCTTGTGCTTGACCATGGCGCTTTCCGTCCACGAGGCATTGGCATCCGGCACCGCCTTCAGCGCCATCGCCATCGCCTTGATGACCATGTCGTTGACCGACAGCTTGTAGGCGGGAGCGTCGCCCTTGTCGGTTTTCTTCACCGGGGCTGCCGCATTGATCTGCGTACGCAGCGCCAGCAGCGCATCGAGTTCGCAGTCGAGCGTCAGGTAGAAATGCGGGATGGTGGTCTTGGCCTCGACCAAGCGGCGGGCGATGGTCTTGCGCATGTTGTCATGCGGGACGAGTTCGTAGGAGCCCTGCTCGAACAGGCGCAGAACGTCCCCCTTGAGGGGAGGGTGGCCGGCCGCAGGCCGGTCGGGTGGGGTCGGCTCGACTGGGCTCGGCGCAAAGGAGGTGCCTTCTGAGGCGACCCCCTCCGTCCGCTTCGCGGACACCTCCCCCTCGAGGGGGGAGGAAAGTGCTGCGTCGATATCTGCCTTGACGACGCGACCGTATGGGCCTGTGCCGGATATGCCGGAGAGGTTCAGGCCTGCCTCGCGAGCCAAGCGCCGTGCCAAAGGTGTCGCGCGGGTTCCCCCCTCCCCCTTGAGGGGAGGGTGGCCGGCCAAAGGCCGGTCGGGTGGGGTCATCTCGGCAGTGCTCGGCGCCGAGACGGTGCCTCCTGGGGCAACCCCCTCTGTCGACTTCGTCGACATCTCCCCCTCAAGGGGGGAGATTGGCACATAGCTTTCATCCTCGGCATAAATCCAGGCAACAGCCGCGCCGACCGCAATATCGACGCCCTCCTTGCCGGTGACATCGCGCAGCACGCCGCTGGCCGGCGCGTCGATCTCCATCGCCGCCTTGTCGGTTTCGATCTCGAACAGCACATCACCCTTCTTGACGCGCGCGCCCTCCTCGGCGAACCAGCGCGAGATCTGTCCGGTCGCCATGTCCATGTCGACCTTGGGAAGAATGACTTCGGTCGGCATCGACTAGCGAACCCCCTTCACGAGGTCGCGCGCGGCGGTGATGATGTCCGGAACCTGCGGCACTGTGGCCTTTTCCAACTCCGGATTGTAGGGGATCGGCGTCTCAGCGCCGCCCAGCCGCACGATCGGCGCATCGAGGTAGTCGAACGCCTCGCTTTCGGCGATCATGGCGCTGACCTCGGCGCCTATGCCCAGCGTCTTGACCGCTTCGTAGACGCACATCAGCCGCGACGTCTTTTTGACGCTGTCGACGACGGTCTGCTTGTCCATCGGCCGGATGGTTCGCAGATCGACAACCTCGACGTCGATGCCTTCGCTCTCCAGCGCTGCCGCTGCGTCGAGCGCCTTCTGCACCATGACGGAGGTGGCGACGATGGTGAGATCCCGGCCCTCGCGGCGGATATCGGCCTTGCCGATCGGTACGGTGTAATATCCTTCAGGCACCGGCCCCTTCACCTTATAGAGCAGCTTGTGCTCGAAGATCATCACCGGATCGGGATCGGCGACAGCCGCCAGCAGCATGCCTTTAGCGTCGTAGGGCGTCGCCGGCTGGATGACTTTCAGACCCGGCACATGGCCGAGCCAGGCTTCGAGGCTCTGGCTGTGCTGGGCCGCCGCGCCGGTGCCGGAGCCAGCGGGAAAGCGCATCACCACCGGCACCGAAACCTCGCCGCCCAGCATGAAGCGCATCTTGGCGGCCTGGTTGACGATCTGCTCCATAGCCAGCGTGGCGAAATCGGAAAACTGGAATTCGAAGATCGGCCGCATGCCGGTGAGGGCGGCACCGACGGCAACGCCCGCACCTCCCAGTTCCGAGATCGGCGTGTCGATCACCCTCTCGGTGCCGAAACGCTCGACCAGATCGCCCGTGACCTGGAAAGCGCCGCCATAGACGCCAATATCCTCGCCCATCAGGAAGACGCGTTCGTCCATGTCCATGGCGATCGCCATGGCCTCCTGGATCGCCTGGGCGTAGCTCAGTTCACGCACCATCGCGTCCATCACGCCTGCTCCGTGTAGACATAATTCCCGGTATCGCGAACATCAGGCGACGGGCTGGCCTTGGCGAACTCGATGCCGTCGGCGATCTCCTGCGCCACCGCTCCACGGATGGCCTCGATACTCTTGTCGTCGATGAAGCCGAATTCCCTGAGCTCGCTCTCGAACAGCGTGATCGGATCGCGGTTCGACATCCAGTCCTCGATCTCCTCCTTGGTGCGATAGCGGTTGCGGTCGCTCTTGGAATGGCCGCGATGGCGATAGGTCTTGGATTCGATCAGCGTCGGCCCCTCGCCCGCGCGGGCTCGGGCGACGGCCTGATGAGATGCCTCGGCGACCTCGGAGAAAATGTTGCCATCGACGATGACGCCCGGCATCGAATAGGCGGCGGCGCGCTCGGCGATGTTCTTGACGGCGGTCGAGCGGGCCGTCGATGTCGACATGCCGTAGCCATTGTTCTCGCAGACGAAGATCACCGGCAGCTTCCAGATCGCCGCCATGTTGAGTGCCTCGTGGAAGGCGCCTTCATTGTTGGCGCCGTCGCCGAAGAACGAGACCACGACCTTACCCGTCTTCATCATCTTGGAGGAAAGCCCGGCGCCGACGGCGATCGGAATGCCGCCGCCGACGATGCCGTTGGCGCCGAGATTGCCCTTGGCGACGTCGGCAATGTGCATCGAGCCGCCGCGTCCCTTGCAGTAGCCTGATGTCTTGCCGAAGAACTCGGCGAACATGCGCTTGACCTCGGCGCCCTTGGCGATGCAGTGGCCGTGGCCACGATGCGTCGAGGTGATCTGGTCATCATCGGACAGGGGCATGCAGACGCCCATGGCGCTGGCTTCCTGGCCGATCGACAGATGCATGGTGCCGTGGATGAGGCCGCGCGTGTAGCACTCCTCCGCCCCCTCTTCGAAGCGGCGGATGAGGTACATCTTGTAGAGAACCTCCCTGAGCTGCTCGGCGCTGTACTGGCGATAGACGAAAGGCAGGTTGGCACGACTGTCGGCGACGGCTTTGCTGGCTCCGGCCATCACCACGCCTCCACGGACCCGTAGACGAGCTTGTCCTGGCGGGCGCGCAGTTCGGCGATCTTGGAGCCCGCTGCGGGAGCGGCGTTGGCATAGGTGATGAGCTCGCCCTTCCTGATCGACGCGGTGACCGAGCCGCCCTGCAGCAGGCCGCAGGGAATGGCTTTGGCAGCGCGCGCATCCGGCGTTGCCATGATCCAGGCGCGGTAGCAATATTCGCCAATCGCGTCGAGTTTCTCCCCGGGCTTCATATCTTTCTTGGCCACCGCGCAGACCTCGGCCACGGGCTTCGCCAGCGGCACCATGTCGGCCTTGCCGTAGAGCACGACGCGGGCGCAGGTCAGCGGCACCTCGAGTGAGGTCAGATGATAGGGACGATGGAACGTGAAGTAAGGGCCTTTGCCCATCTTCAGATCTTCCATGCGCTCGGAGATTCGCGGATGCGACATGTCGGCGACGACGAAGACGCCGGGCGCGACACCCTTGCCGATCGAGTAGTCGACGACGCCGACTTTCGACAGCACGCCGCCATCCTTCTGGGGCACCAGGACCTTGGACAATTCGCCAAGCGTGGCGGTCGGGCCATGCATGCCTGGCTTGTCGGGCACCAGCCCCGTGGCATTGGCGATCGCCGCCATCTCGACCATGGTCTTCGAGCCGTCGACGAATTCGACCAGCATGCGCACATTCATGTGCCGGCGCCTGGCCTCCTCCTCATAGTCGGGGGGGATCGCATCGATGTTAAGCGGATTGTTCTTGCCCTTGCCGGCGGCAACAATCGGGTGCCCCATGGCCGAGACGAACTCGATCAGTTCCATACAGGAGGACGGCTCGTCGCCGGCACCCAGAGAATAGGTGACGCCAAGCCGGTCGGCCTCGCTCTTCAGATAGGCGCCGATGGTGACGTCGGCCTCGACATTCATCATCACCAGATGCTTGCCATGCTCCATGGCGCGCAGTCCGATCTCGGCGCCGACGGCGGGAACCCCGGTAGCGTCTATGACGACGTCGATGAGATCATTGTTGATGACAAGGCTGGCATCGCTGGTGACCGCCACCTTGCCGGCCTCCATTGCCGCCGTCATCGCCGAAGCGTTCGACACTTCGCGCGAATGCCCGGTTTCCTGGAAGGCGATATCCACCGCCTTGGTGGCGGCGGGCAGGTTCAGTTCGGAAATGGCGCCGATCTCGATGCCCGACATATGGGCGACGCGGGTGACGATGTCGGTTCCCATCTCGCCGGAGCCGATCAAGCCGATCCGGATAGGCTTGCCGGTCTTGGCGCGTTCCTCGAGATCGCGGGCAAGGCCCGTCAGCGAAACATTGGAAGCCATACCGCTTTCCTCCCATAATGCAGGCTCGTTCAATTGCCTGACGGGTATTGAACATATGTATTTGTGTCAAGACTAATGTCCAAAATTGCCGGCTTTTAGGTCACTTCCCCGCAATCCCCGCGGGACCGAAAAAGAGGCAGGGAATGGGCGGTTCAGCGGCCACCGCAGGCGAGGTGCGTCGACGACAAGCTGGACACGATGCGCAATCTGATCGCCGGTGATGGCGGTGTCGAGCACCTGACACCGCGATCGTCCTGCGCCGAGACATCGAGCGCGCCGCGAAGTGAGCGCGCTCGGCGCGCCTATCCAGCAATCTCCAGCAAGGACGATACCAGCAAGTCTCGCTCGCCTTTCGACAGGACATCCGAATCGAAGAGGTTCATGCTGCGCAATCCCTCGATGGCGAGATAGCAGACCAGCAGCGATTTGAGGTCGGGCGTTTCGCCCTTCAGCCGTTCGAAAAGCTGCCGCTTGAATGTCTTTATCGGCGTCATGAAATCGGGATCCTCGGCGATAGCCGAGAAGATCCAGGACGCGGACGGCCGTTTTTGCTCGCAATCATTGGCCGACAGCCTGATGTAGACGGCCAGCGGATTTTCGTCCTTGTCATTCGTGCGGGCGGTTTCCAGCGCCTGCTCAAACTCGCGCAGATAACCTTCGACCAGCCCCTGCATCAATTTGGCCTTGGTCGGAAAATTGTAGAGCAGCCCGCCCTTCGATACGCCGGCGCGACTGGCGACCGCTTCCAGCGACAGACTGCCTGGCCCGGACTCCCGTGCGACATCGGCCGCCGCAGCGAGAATTTTCTCGCGCGAGTTCTTTCTTCGGGCTCTCATGGCGCCTCCCATCGCAAGCTTAGGCCCAATTGACAAGACCGTCCAGACGGTACAGTAAGACCGCCGTTATTTGAAATCGGGACCCGCAGTCGATATGTGTCCCGATGTCCGCGCTTCGCGCCGGATTTCGACTAAGGGGACCTCCTTGCTCATGCGCATGCGCATACTCCGTATCTTTATCATCATCCTGGTCCTGGTCGTGCTTTTCGTCGTGGTCGGCGGCATCGTCGGCTTCAACTTCCTGCGCGACAACGGCATCAAGCAGTATTTCGCTTCGATGAAGCCGCCTGCCGCAACCGTTTCGACGACCATCGCCAAACCGTCGACCTGGACGCCGGGCATCGAGGCGATCGGTACGGTCAAGGCGGTGCGCGGCGTCGACCTGACGGTTGAGACCACCGGCATCGTCAAAAGCATCCTTTTCCACGCCAACCAGAAAGTGGCCGACAATGCCGTTCTGCTGCAGCTCGACGACGCCGTCGAGCGCGCCGATCTCGACGCACAGAAGGCACAGGCCGCGCTCGATCAGACATCGCTGGCCCGCGCCATCGAACTGACCAAGCGTGGCGTCGGCTCCGATTCGACGCTGGACACGGCGCGTGCGGCGGCCTCGGCCTCTGCGTCCCAGGTTACAAAGCTGCAGGCCGTGCTCGATCAGAAGCAGCTGACGGCGCCTTTCGGCGGCACGGTGGGTATTCCCAAGATCGATATTGGCCAGTATCTGGCGCCCGGCACCGCCGTGGTGACGCTGCAGGATCTCGACACGATGCGGGTCGATTTCTCGGTTCCCGAACAGCAACTCCCGTTGCTCAAGATCGGCCAGACGGTTCGGTTGGGTTTCGGCGGTGAGGACAGGCCGTTTGCCGGTGCCATTCGCGGCATCGACCCGAAGATCGACTCGTCCAGCCGGCTGGTGAATATCAGGGCGGAAGTCGCCAATCCCGACGGCAAGCTGACACCTGGCCAGTTTGTGCAGGTGCGTGTCGAGCTGCCCGAAGAGCAGAACGTGCTGACGCTGCCGCAGACCGCGCTGACCACAAGCCTCTATGGCGACTACATCTTCGTGGTGCAGCCGGCGAAACCAGCCGAGGCGGCCCCGGCAGCGGCAGCCAAGCCGGAGGAAAAGCCCGCAGCGCCTGCAGCGGATAAATCGACGGAGGCCAAACCTGCAGACACCAAGCCAGCCGACGCCATGAAGCCGGCGGACAAGGCGGCCGATTCGGCCAAGCCAGCTACAGAAGGCGAAAAGCCTGCGCTGGTATTGTCGCAGGTGTTCGTCAAGCCGGGTCGCAACAATGCCGGCATGGTCGAGATCGTCCAGGGGCTGAAGGCTGGCGACGAGGTCGTCACCGCCGGTCAGAACCGCCTCTTCAACGGTATGTCCGTCGTTGTGGACAACACTGTCGACCCGACCAAATCGGCGAACAAGCAGGCCGACCAGCAATGAGCGTTTCCGATCTCTTCATTCGCCGTCCTGTCCTTTCGACGGTCCTTGCCTGCATGATCCTGCTCTTGGGTTTCCAGGGCATCTTCAACCTGTCGATCCGGCAGTATCCGAAGGTCGACGAGACCGCGATCACCATTACCACCGCCTATCCAGGCGCCAGCGCCGATCTGATCCAGGGCTTCATTTCCGCCCCGATCGCCCGCGCCGTCGCCTCGACCGAGAACATCGACTACGTCACCTCGTCCAGCCGCCCGTCCTCCAGCACCGTGACGGTGCAGATGAAGCTCGGCTCCAACCCTGACGTTGCACTGACCGAGGTGCTGTCCAAGGTCCAGGGCGTGCGCGGTACCTTGCCGGACGCCTCCAAGGACCCTGTCATCGTCAAGGGCACCGGCCAGCAGTTCGCGATGATGTACATCTCGATGCAGAATCCGAACATGACGAAAGAGCAGCTGACGGAGTACATCGAGCGCGTCATCAGGCCACGCATGTCGACGGTCGAAGGCGTCGCCGACGTGCAGATCTTCGGCGCCCAGGAATACTCGATGCGCGTCTGGATCGATCCGATCAAGCTCGCCGCGCGCGGCGTGACGGCCTCCGAACTGCTGACGGCGATCAACAATTCCAACTTCCTGTCGGCCCCCGGCAATACCGAGAACGAATACGTCGTCTCATCGATCACGGTGCGCTCGACATTGCAGACGCCGGAGGCGTTCGCCGAGCTGCCGCTGCGTTCGACCGACGGCAATGTGGTGCGGTTGCGCGACGTCGCGCGCGTCGAGCTCGGCGCCGAGAACACCGACACCAGGGTCAGCTTTAACGGCAAGCCCGGCACCTTCCTCGCCATCTTTCCGACGCCGGCAGCCAATCCGCTGACCACGGCGGCGGCGCTCACCAAGCTGGTGCCGGAGATTCAGGAGACTCTACCGAAGGGCATGACGATCGAGGTCGTCTACGACGCGACCGAACAGATCAGCGCCTCGATCGAAGAGGTGTTCAAGACCATCGCCGAGGCGGTTGCCATCGTCGTCGTCGTCATCCTATTGTTCCTTGGCTCCTTCCGTTCGGTGATGATGCCGATCGTCACCATCCCGCTGTCGTTGATCGGCGTCTGTTTCCTTCTGTTTGCCGTCGGCTATTCGATCAATCTTCTGTCGCTGCTGGCCATGGTGCTGGCGATCGGCCTTGTCGTCGACGACGCCATCGTGGTGGTGGAGAACATCCATCGTCACATGGAAGAAGACAACATGCCACCGATGCAGGCTGCGTTCAGCGGTATGCGCGAAATAGCATCAGCCATCGTTGCCATGACCATGACGCTGGCAGCCGTGTTCGCGCCGCTGGCCTTCACCGGCGGCCTGACCGGTGCGCTGTTCCGTGAATTCGCGGTCACGCTCGCCGGCTCGGTGGTATTGTCGGGCGTCATCGCCATAACCATCACCCCGATGATGTCGGCACGCCTCCTGAAATCCGGCACGCCGGGCCGTTTCCAGCGCATTGTCGACGGCGCCTTCGCACGCGTCGAGCATGTCTATGAACGAGCCGTCACCGGTTCGCTCAACTATCGCCCCTTGACGCTGATCATCGTGCTTGCGCTTGTCGGCGTGACCGGTTTCATGTTCACCAAGACCTCAACCGAGCTGGCGCCGGAAGAAGATCAGGGCTTTCTGCTCTCGATCGTGACAGGGCCACGTTATGCGACGTCCGATTATACCGAGACATACGTCAATCAGATCCTCGGTCTGGTGAAGGATATTCCCGAGACACGGGCGCAGTTCTCGGCCGTTGCCTTCGGCGGCACGACAAACAGCGCCTTTGTCGGCTATGCCTTCAAGGACTGGGCGGAACGCAAGCGCAACTCCAAGGAACTGCAGGCCGACATTACGGCCCGTATCGCCAAAGTCGCCGGCGTCGAGGCCTTCGTCTTCGCGCCGCCGACGCTGCCGGGCTCCGGCGGCGGCCTGCCGATTTCCATGGTGGTACGATCGACCGGCGGTTCCCCGGAAGTGTACGAGGTGGCCGAGCAGATCAAGAAAAAGGCGCAAGCCTCCGGCCGCTTCATCGTCGTGCAGAATTCCATGGCCTATGACGCACCGGAGGTGACGGTGACCATCGACCGTGACCGCGCCGCGGCGCTGAACCTGCCGATCGCCGATATCGGTCGCACGCTGACACTGCTGGTCGGCGGCGCCGAAGTGGCGCAGTTCGACCGCGACTCCAACAGCTACGACATCATCCCGCAGGTGCCGCAGGAATTTCGCGACAACCCCGACAAGCTCGGCGAATACTTCGTGCGCAGCGTAACGGGCGAGATGGTCCCGCTGTCGGCTGTGGTCAAGATTTCGACCAATGCGGCGCCGGCGGCCGTCGAGCAGTTCAACCAGCTGAATTCGTCGACGATTTCAGCGCTTCCACTGCCCGGCGTCACCACTGGCGACGGGCTGAAGGCGCTGGAGGACATCGCCAGGGAGAGCCTGCCCGATGCCTTCTTCCTCGATTATTCCGGCCAGTCCCGGCAGGAAAAGGAACAGGGCAATACCATCCTGATCGCTTTCGCGGCAGCAGTTGTCGTCATCTATTTGGTTCTGGCGGCGCAGTTTGAAAGCTTCCGCGACCCGCTGATCATCATGATGGCGGTGCCGTTGTCGATCTTCGGCGCGATCGTGCCGCTCAATCTGGGTCTCGGCACGCTCAACATCTATACGCAGGTCGGCCTGATCACGCTGATCGGCCTGATCACAAAGCACGGCATCCTGCTTGTCGAGTTCGCCAACCAGCAGCGCGAAATCCATGGCATGCGGCGCCACGACGCCATCATCGCCTCGGCCAAGGTGCGCCTGCGGCCGATCCTGATGACGACAGCGGCGATGGCGCTTGGCGTTGTGCCGCTGATCACGTCCAGCGGCGCCGGTGCCGCGGCCCGCTACTCGATGGGCCTGGTGATCTTCACCGGTATCCTGGTCGGAACCATGTTCACGCTGTTCGTCGTACCCATGTTCTACACCTTCATCGCCAGCAAGGACCTGCCTCACCTGGCTGAGAAACCGGATCCCAAGCTGATGCCGGCACTGCCGAGCTAAGAGCAATTCCAGGAAAGTGTGAGACGGTTTTCCGTCCGGAAATGCGTCAAAAAGCGAATTAGAGCCGTTCGCCGTTCCGTGAACGGAGAACTGCTCCAATTGCACAAGAAGTAGCTGGAAACAAAAAGGAGGCCGGGATTGTCCCCGGCCTCCTTTTCTGATGATCGCTCCGCGGCTTCGGCACAATAGAGCCGAAGGCAACGACCATCAGGCTACTTGACGATGACGATGCTGGTGTTGGTCGCCCCGAAGGTTTCGACGAGTTGGTAGAAATCGGCGGCGTTGTCTGGATGCAGTCGCACGCAACCATGCGAGGCCGGTTGGCCGAGACGCTTGATCGCATAGGTCGCATGCACCGCGTAGCCGCCGCTGAAGAAGACCGAGTGCGGCATCGGTGCGTTGTCGTATTTCTTCGAGTACCACATCTCATGCAAGCGCGTCGGCTTGAACGAGCCGGTCGGCGTCACATGGGCGCGGTCGCCGGTGGAAACCTTCCATGCGAAGGTCGGCCGGCCATCGACCGAGACCTCCATGATCTGCTGCGAAAGCGAAACGCGCGCCACTATCTTGTTGGCGGCGTGCGCCACGCCAGGCCCGGCGCCGAACAGAAGTGCGGCACCGGTCAGCACGGCAGCGGTGATGTTGATGAGCTTGGCGGCAATGGCGGTATGCATGATGAGTTCCCCTCTCTATGCCGGTCCGGCCGGCTCCAATTCGATGGCTGCTTATCCCGACGTCATGTTTCCAGCAGATTTCGCAAAATCCTCGTTTGTGTTTCGAATCTGTTTCCACTGGTTAGCAAATGCCGCGCTTCGTACAGCCGAAAAAGAGCCAGATCGGCCAGGCGCTAGTGGGGCCAAGGTCACGAGCATGGGTATCTGTCTCTAAACGAAAGTGCGGATTGGCTGCATACGAAAGAATAGCCGTCGATTTCGAAACCAGATTGCAACAAAGCGCGGCTTCGAGCGGCATGATCCGGATACGCGCCGCAAGCAAAGTTGACGCAACGAAAGCAGCCGGTAACGAAACATGGGAACGAAATCGAACGCTCTGCCCTGGCTTCTCAGGATAGGCATCGCGGCAATGGTCATCGACGGCATCGGCACGGGTGCCGGCACCCCGCTGGCTAGACTCGGTGCGATGAATTCAGGCGAGATTTCGACACTGCATGCCGCACTGTTTTTCGCCTCGGTCTGGATTGTTTCCAGCCTGCGCATTGTTCGGCTCAAGGCCCTCTGGCGGGTCGGTCTTAGGCTGACGGGTTTGCGCGGCCCCTCCGGCAACTTGCTGCCGAGAGGACCGAAGGCCCGCGCCGCGACGGGGGGTTCCGGGCGGCGCGGGCACTTCGGGGGTGTCCTGAAGCGATCCGCAACACATTTCAATTTTAGGGAACTGCTACGATGAACACGAAATTTGCCGCTTCGGTGCTGTCCGCACTGCTCTACGCACAGGGTCTGCTCGGCTTTGCCGGGCTTGCCACCGTGCTCCTGAGGGACCGCGCCCATGCCAGTGAGCTCACCATGGGCGGTGACATGCCGGTGGGCCCATCACTTCTGCTGGTACGCTGAGCGCCGGGAGCATCGGGCCCAGAGATGGAAAATCCGATGCCCGACAAAAGAGCGAGCGTCAGCGCCCGGCAATCAGTCGGCGAATTGCCGCGGCGGATCGAACCGGTAACCGGCGCCGCGTATGGTGGTAATGGTTTCGGTATCGAGCTTACGGCGCAGCCGCACGATGCGCGAATCGATCGAGCGATCGAACGCGTCGGCGTTTTCTGCCGGTGCTGCGGCGATGATATCGTCGCGCGTCAGCACCTTGCGCGGACTGGCCAGGAACAGCCGGAGCAGCGCCACCTGACCCGGCGAGAGCTGTTCTTCCGTGCCGGAGCGATGCATGACCATGGCCGACCTCAGATCGACGGTCGCGTTCTCCAGCACGATCAGTTCCGGGGCGCCCCTGCCGCGTCGCGAAAGCAGGCCGCCAACACGGGCGGCGAGCTCCCTGACATTGAGCGGGCTCTCGACGACGTCGGCCGCCCCAAGCTCCAGCGCCAGTACCTTGTCGACGAGATCGGCCGGCCGGCAGATCAGGATGAAATCCGGTCCGCCCTCGCCGCCCCCGCCTTGGCCGCCATAACGCCGAAGCAGGTCCCGCCCCTCGGCCTGGCTGAGGCTGTCGCCGACGACGACGACGTCGATGCCCTTTCCCGACAGCAGCGATTCGGCCTCCCAGGGCTGGCGCGCCTGATGCACATCATGTCCGCGCCGCTCGAGATGGTCGGCGAGCTCGGTCGCGATCACTTCGGCAACGGAGACAAGCGCGATGTTCGATCGTGCGGCCATGTTTTCAAACCGTTCCCTGGCAACCGGATATGAGTGCTGGACATCATGTTTATACCCAATCTACTTTCCACTGAAAGTGGGAGCGAAAACATCGTGCGGGCAAGAATTGTCATCGTCGAGGATGAGCCCGACTTGAGGGATGCGGTCGCCGAATATCTTGGCGCCGCGGGCTATGACGTGGTCACCGCCGAAAGCGCTGCCGCCGCACGCAGCCTCGTTGAAACGCAGTCGTTCCATCTCGCCATCCTCGACATCGCCATGCCCGGCGAGGACGGCCTCTCGCTCGGCCGCTGGCTGCGCTCGAAACTGCCGATCGGCATCATCTACGCGACCGCCGCCGGCACCGCGCTCGACCGCATCGTCGGGCTGGAACTCGGCGCCGACGACTACATCGTCAAACCCTACGAATTGCGCGAAGTGCTGGCGAGGGTCCGCAGCGTGTTGCGCCGGGTTCCCCAGCCTCAGGAACTTCAGGACAAGAAGGCCAGGACGGATCGTCGTTCCGTTGCATTCGGCCCTTTCCAGGCCGATCTCGACGGCAGGCTGGTCACCGGCGCCAACGGCACGGTGGTCGACATGGCCAAAAGCGAATTCGACGTGCTGGAGGTTTTCCTGACTCGCGCCAACCGGCTGCTGACTCGCGCCGCGATCTCCGAGGCGATCGGCTTCACCGAAGATCCGGATTCATCGCGCGCGGTCGACATTCGCATCATGCGGCTGCGCAAGAAGATCGAGACCGATCCGGCCAACCCGAAATTCCTGCGCACGGTGCGCGGAGAAGGTTATATCTTCTCGCTGCCGACCGGCGACGGCAACTGAGCTCCGGGGCCAAAGGGGTTCGGATTCGCAGCTGTTGCTCGCTGATCGAATTGGCACGGCCCGGAATGACGGCAGAAGATGATCGCTGAAGCAGCAAGCACGGATATGCAGGGGTTCAGGCAGGGCGCGGCAATGGCGGCAGTTCGCGTCGTTCGCCGACTGCGTGAGGCCGGCGACTGGCAGCGCGAGATGGACGGCATCCTGGAAACGCTCTGCCGGGCCATAGATTGCCAGCGTGGCATCCTGTTTCGCTTGCGCGAGCTGCCTGGCCAGGGTTTCGCCCAGTCCGTCGCCGCCTACTGGATCGACCCTCTCTTTGGTGGCGAGCTGGCGTCGCCGACCGTCATCGTGCAGTCGATCGTCAATTCGGATCCGCTGCTGGAGCGACTGGCCGAGGACGAACGGCAAGGCAAGATCTTCGCCGGGCATACGCGCGATCTCGAGGGCTTTCTGAGAGCCGATTTCGAAAAGCAGAACATCAAGTCTTTCCTGTCGGTGTCGGTCTTCGCGCACGGCCATCTGTGGGGCACGCTGGCGGTCAACGATTGCGTCAACGAGCGTAAATGGACCGATGAGGAAGAGGCGACGCTGCACATCATCGCGCTCGCCATCGGAGACGCCATCGAACGCTCGCCCTCCGAAGCCCATGCCAGCGAGGTCATCCGCCGCACCATGCTGCAGGCCTCCCTCGATGCCATCGTCGTCATCGACGAGACCGGCTCGATCATCGAATTCAATCCGGCCGCCGAGAAGATGTTCGGCTTCCAGCGCAGCGACATCCTCGGCAAGGACTTGCTCGATACCATCGTGCCTATCTACTACCGAAAGGGCTATGCTTCGGGGGCCGAATACATGACCGGCCGCGGCGCGCCAATGGTCGGCCAACGGCTTGAGACGGTGACCCAGAACTCAGCCGGCGAAGTGTTCCCGATCGAGCTGACGGCGACCGAGATGCGGGTCGCCGACCGTCGCCTGATTTTCGGCTCCATCCGCGACCTGCGCGACAAATTGCGCGCC
Source organism: Mesorhizobium sp. M0047 (assembly GCF_040323315.1). Taxonomy (NCBI): domain Bacteria; kingdom Pseudomonadati; phylum Pseudomonadota; class Alphaproteobacteria; order Hyphomicrobiales; family Phyllobacteriaceae; genus Mesorhizobium; species Mesorhizobium sp. M0047. The sequence continues at coordinate 26,793 of NZ_JAMYUW010000019.1, forward strand.
GAGGAGGAGATCGGTCGTCAGCGCGAGAAGCTGCACCAGAACGAAAAGATGGCGGCGATGGGTTCGTTGCTGGCCGGCGTGTCGCACGAGCTCAACAACCCTTTGGCCGTGGTGGTGGCGCAATCGACGCTGCTGCACGAATTCGCCTCCGATCCGCAGACCAAGGTGCGCGCCGAGAAAGTACGTGCCGCCGCCGAGCGCTGCGGCCGCATCGTCAAGAGCTTCCTGTCGATGGTCCGGCTTCATCCCGCGGCACAAGCCGAGACCGACCTCAACCAGGTGATCCGGGCGGCGCTGGAAGTGACCGCCTATGGCGCGCGCTCAAGCGGCATCATCATCGACACCGACTTCGCCGCCGGCCCGCTGCTGGCCATGGCCGACGCCGACCATGTGACGCAGGTGGCCGCCAATTTCCTTATCAACAGCCAGCATGCCTTGGCTGGCATTGCCGGCGATCGGCTGATCAAGGTGAGGACGTTCCGCAGCGACCGGGGTCATCCCTGCTTCTCGGTCGAAGACAATGGGCCCGGCGTGCCGGAAGCGATCCGCAGCCGCATTTTCGAATCTTATTTCACCACCAAGCCGGTTGGCGTCGGCACGGGCATCGGCCTGTCGATCTCGAAATCCATCATCGAGCGGCACAATGGCAATGTCTGGTTCGAGGAAGTGATCCCGAGAGGCGCGCGTTTCGTCGTCCAGTTGCCGGCCATTGTGGCCGGCCTCGCCACTACAGGCGACAACCAGCCGCGATCCAGCGGCCTGCGCCATGCCCTGATCATCGACGATGAGCCGGATGTCGCCGGCTCGCTCTCCGATATTCTCGAACTGATGGGCATCAAGTCGCGGATCGTTCCAGTCTGGGAATCGGGTGCGGCCACCTTGAGCGGCCACATGCCGCCTGACATCGTCTTTTCGGACCTGCGCATGCCCGGCATCAGCGGCATATCGATCTATCGCGAGTTGCTTGCCGAAAAGACTGACCTGGCACGGCGTTTCGTGCTGGTCACCGGCGACCTTATCGGCGCGAAAGCCGAAATCGAGGCCTTGCCGGCACATCAGCGGCCGGAGATCCTCGAAAAGCCATTCAGCACGCTGGATGTGCGCAGCGTACTGTCGGCCATTGCCGAGCAGGCGATGACAAAAGGATAAAAAGGGGCCCCCGACTTGCGGCGGGAGCCGAAGGGAGCGCTGAGGAGCGCTCGGGGAGGTCAGAGCATGATCCCCAAACGGGAACCTGTTTCGGAATCATGCTTCGACAGAAATCAGAAAATGTTCGGCGTGTCGGTCAGGCGCCGCGTTGGCGATCATGCGGATCGCGCGGGTCTTGTGCACTCCGGACTGCTCGGCGATGGCGCGGAGGCAATCGATGCTCTCGGCGCCCCAGGCTTGGCCCTTGCAGGCGAAGTCGGTCACCGGGATCGGCAGACGAGCGGTCTTGGTCGTCGTCTGCGCGCCCTCGATCAGGTTGGCCGGCGGGTTTAACGAAGCGAAGGCTGGCCCGATTGTCGGCGTGAACGCCATGCCGACGAAGGCGCAAGCAGCCAGCACCATGAACATCGCCATGGGATGGTCGCTGGCCCGCTGGCGCAGCGCCAGTTTCGGACGGCGGTCATTGCGCTCTGGAGCCTGGAGGCGGCGTCCGCCGCGGATCGTCTGGATTTTCGCATACATTGCCTTCCCCTTCGCTGAGTTTCTTTTTGGTGATGAAACGAACTTAGCCGCGCTTTGTAACAAGGCAAGGTGGACGCAAGACCAGCAATGTAACGAGTTTGAAACGGCATTTCGGGCAAAACCGGGCAAAGTCGGGCACTCATCCGCCCCATTCCGACAGCGACTTTCGACCGATTCCAGCCGATTCCTCTGAAAAGCGCCCTCGTGCTCCGCTCCGATGGTTCACGAAGTCGGGTCCAGACCGCGCCCTGAAACCCCGACTAACACCCGGATTCTTCGGGACTTTCCGGGCCGCCAGCAGCGCGGATTTTGCCGCCGGAGGCCTCGCGGATTCTGCTGGGAATCCAGCCCGTTTTGCACAAACCATTGCATTTCAATGCAAAATATGCTTGTATTGAACAAGTATTCAATAAAAAGAAGAGACGTTTTATGAACCCGCTCCTCCGCGACCTGGCGATCCCCAACGATTGGGACCGGCGGGGACTACCGGGCTGGAGCTACCATTCCGATGCCCTTCTCGAGCTTGAGAAGGAACATGTCTTTCGGAATCATTGGCAAATCGTCGGGCATTTATCGGACGTACCTCTCGCCGGCGACTATCTGACCATGGACGTCGTCGGTGAGCGTGCCCTGATCGTGCGCGGCAAGGATGGCGTCGTGCGCGGTTTCAACAATATGTGCCGCCACCGCGGCAGCCGCGTCGTCGCCGAAAGCCAAGGCAATTGCAAGAATGCGCTGGTCTGCCCGTTCCATGGCTGGGTCTACAATCTCGACGGCACGCTGCGCGGTGCCGCACGCCCGCGCTCCTTCCCCGACCTCGACAAGACCGAATTCGGCCTCATGCCGCTCGATCTGGAAGTCTGGATGGGCTTCATCTTCATCCGTTTCCGCAATGGCGGGCCGCAGCCCTCGGTTGCCGAACTGATGAAGCCGATCGAGCCCGAATTCGCGCACTACAGCGCCGCCGACATGGTGCCCTCCTGGGGCATCTGGACCCAGAAGAGCCCGGTCAACTGGAAGTCGGTGCGCGATGTCGACAATGAAGGCTATCACGTCGCCATGGCGCATCCGGCGTTGCAGGATCTCTATGGCGCCACCTATTTCGACGAGCCCTTCATCAACGGCGTGTCGCGCTCATTGGCCACTTACAACCCGCATGCCGGGCGGCGCTGGAGCGTCAAGAACTACGTCAAGATCGCGCCGGAGCCGGCGCATCTGCCCGACTACCTGAAGAAGGCCTGGGTCTATTATGGCATCTTCCCCAACGCGGTCATTTCGATGATGCCGGAATCGGTGCAGTTCTATCAGGAGTTTCCGCTGTCGACGGGCGAGACGCTGCTGCGCGGCGCCGTCTACCGCTACCGCGACGAAAGCCGCAAGCAGGCCGCCGCCCGCTACCTCTCTTTCCGCATCGACCGCGACACCATGTCGGAAGATGTGCAACTCTCGGTGTGGTCGAACGAATCCATGCTGTCCGAAGCCTTCGAGGGTTTTTATCTCTCCGACCTCGAATACGGCGTGCGCACCCACCACGACCATCTGCGCAAGATGCTGCCGGTGCTGGGCCTGGAGACCGCGCCCGAGGAGAAGGACATGTGGAATTTGAATGACGCGCTGAGGTCGAGGTCGTAAGGGCAGACGACGATGAGCGCTCCTCTCCCTGTAGAACGGGAGAGGGGAGCTATCCCCATCAAGCACATGTTGATCAGCGGCCGGACCAGCAGGCCGAGCTCATGCGAGCTCCTGCGACCGCTATCGGTGACCGAAACCAACGATTTCGGCGCCGACGACACCCCGGTCGGGACCTCGATCCGCCTCGCCTACGATCCCGAGGCTTTGGTAGCGATTTCCGACTGAAGCTCGGCGATCACCCTTCGCGCAGCGATCCGTCCGGCAATGATGGCGCCTTCGACATAGCCCGGAAATGACGGCGACAGTTCCGAACTGGCGAAATGCACGGGTGGCGCGCCGGCCAGGATGATGCGCTCGGTGTCGGTCGCATCCATGTCGACGATGAGGTCGCTGTAGCCGCCGACGCCGCCGAGGTCGTCGAACCAGTATCGGACGGCAAGGCCGATCCACTTTGCAGCTTCCGGACCGAGCGCTGCAACGAGACGCGCCGCAATTCTGGTGCGGAGGCCTTCCTGTCCAAAGCCACGCCATTCGATGGCCGATGGACCGCCGATGAAAACCGCCAGCGCCGGATGATCGTCATCCTTGCTGGCGTCGCAGGCAAACAAACCTGGCTGGTCACGCCACATCACCATGCCGCTCAGGCCCTTGGCTCGCCAGAAGGTGGTGGGATAGCGCAGCAGCATCTTGATCACCGTCCCGCTGCGCCAGACGCCAAGTGCTTTCTCCAGAGCCGCCGGCAGTGGCGGCGAATAATCTATCCTCGAGGCCATGACCGGCGGCACGGCGACGAGCAGACAACGAGCCTCTATCGAACCCGCGCTGGTATGGGTGGACACGCCATTTGCGCCTTGCTCGATGCGCGTGACATGCGCGCCAAGCCGCACGCGGGCGCCCAGTTCTTGAGCCAAATCCTCCGCAAGCGAATGCATGGTCTCTGCGAGAAAATATTGCAGCTCCGACACCTCGTTGGTGATACGGCGATCATTGTCGATGAGATGCCAAAGCGGCAGCTTCTCCAGCGCCTGGCACCACAGACCTTCGATCATTGAGCGAAACGCTGCCTTGGCGTCCTTGGGGTCGTCCTGCCGATCGAGCCAGGCGGCGGCTGACAAGCCGGCGATATCAGTATCATCAGGCGCGATCGCGTTCATGCGCTCGCGGATCGCCATCGAGCCGACATAGGTTCGTTCCGCCTCCCCCGCAGACATGGCCGGCTGGGCGACGAATTCGCCGTCTACATAGGTCTCAACCAGCGTCTTGCCATGCTCCTCGACCAACGCCATCAGCGCCGGCATATCCTCGCACAGGAACTGACCGCCGCTGTCGACACGCTCGCCGTCGCCGATCGCCATGGACTCGACCCGCCCGCCGACGCGATCGCGGGCTTCGAGCAGAACGAAATCGATGCCGGCTGCCTTCAGCTCAAGCGCTGCCGACAGGCCGGTGAAGCCTGCGCCGACGATGACGACATCGGTTCTTTCCGGTTCGCTCTTCAATAGCCGGCCTCGATCTTCTCGAACTCTGCCACCCTGCGCTGCTTGAGCTCCGGTGCCACCGGCTGGAACAGGGTCTTGTCGAGAAACTTATCGAGATTGTCGAAGCCGCACTCGACCAGCACTGTATGGTCGATCGCCGCCGTGCCGGCGCCGTTGCCATAGCCGAAGGTCTTGACCAAGTGGTCCGACACGTCGGGCGCCAAGCTCACCGTCAGGCGTCGGGTCAGTATCTTCATCGCCGTTCCATCCTCTGTCGTTTTCTATGGTTCCGTCGTGCCGGCGGCCTTCCACGAAAAGTGCCTGGGGAATGCCGCCGACAGGAATTCATTGGCCGCCTGCAAGGCGATCTCCCTGGTGGTGTCCTCGGTTCCCATCATCAACCGCAGCCACAGCCCCTCCAGCATGGCGCTGAGTGCCAGGGCCATGACCTGCGGCTCATACGCATAATCGCCGCTCTGCTTGAGCGTCGCGCACAGGTCGATGAATATGGTCTGATAGACGGCATCGCGCGCATTGCTCAGCGCCTGGTAGCTCGGCCGCGACTTGGCCTCGCCCCAGAAGGCGCACCAGGCGGCAAGCTTGCGTTTGTTGCAGATCGAACGGTCGAAATCGGCGGAGACCAGGGCATGAAGCTGATCGGCGGGGTCATCGCCTGCCTTCTGCAAGGCGTTGCGCCAGTGCGCCGAATACTCGTCATACATATGCTGCAAGGTCGCGATGAGCAGCTTTTCCTTGCTCTCGAAATGGAAATTGACGATGCCGCGCGACAGGCCGGCGCCATCCGCGACATCGGCCATCGTGGTTTCCGAATAGCCGCGCTTGGCCAGGGAATCGATCGTCGCCTCGATGAGCTGAAGCTGCCTGACCTCCTTCGAGGCCTTGCGCCCGCGCTTTTCGGATTCGGTTTTCCGCGCCGATTCAACGAGGGCCTCCTTGGCGACTGCTGTCTTCATGGGTCTGATGGTCTCCAGCATCGCCGGCTATTCAACCGGCTTTCGACCGCAAAGTGAGTGGGACGGTGCTCACCGCTGTCAAGCACCTTCTGCATGACTTTCCAGGTTCGCAGGCTGCGCCACGTCCTTGTCGGATTGGAGATCGAAGACAACACCCCGGCCGAACACGCCATCGTCTACCACGATGACCAAGGGCAACATCGCCATCGCTGGCGCGGCCATGTGGTGATACTATGGTTGGTGACCTCCGGGTCGAGATCTACGCCATGCGCGAGCTGCAGTACCAGAAACTGATGAAGCGGGCCAAGGTGGCATGGCTGTTCATCAAGCTCGACCGCGCCGCCAATCCGCCGGCGGATTTCTGATCATGGACGACGCCGACAAGCCTGGAGAAGATGGGGAAGCCGCCGAGCAGTGGGCGCTCATCAACACGCCGCTCGGCGAAAAGTGGTCTGGCCGCACGCGCTATGCCGCCGCCATGTTCTTCTACAAGCGCAACGAGATGAGTGCCGAGACGCTTGAAGTCTACCGCATTTGCGCACGGCTCGATTCCGAAAATCCGCTGCCGATCATCCGCGATCGCGGGATCGGCAACGATTGGCTGAAGCGCATGGGTTTCCAATAGGTCGTTCTAACCGATCGTCTTCTCGAGCATGTTGAGCCAGTTGCGATAAGCGATCTTCTCGATCAGCGCGCGGCCGAAGCCACGCGCTGCCAAAGCATCGATCAACTTCGGCAGGCCGGCGACGTCGCCGATGACCGCCGGGATCATGGCACCGTCGAAGTCCGAGCCGAGGCCGACGCCGTCCTCACCCAAAGCCTGCAGCAGCGAATCGACATGGCGCACCATGATGTCGAGGCTGGTGTCGGCATTCATCCGGCCGTCCTCGCGCAGGAAGCCGGTGGCGAAATTCAGTCCGACCATACCGCCGGATTCGCGGATCGCACCGAGTTGCCAGTCGATGAGGTTGCGCGAATGGCCGCTGATCGCATGCACGTTGGAATGGGTGGCGACCAGCGGCGCATCGCTAAGCGCGGCAACATCGCGAAAACCTTTTTCGTTGAGATGCGAGAGATCGATCATGATCTTCAGCTGGTTGCAGGCCTTGACCAGTGCCTTGCCGGCATCGGTCAGGCCGGGCCCTGTGTCGGGCGAGGAGGGGAAGCGGAATGGCACGCCGTGACCGAAAGCATTAGGCCTGCTCCAGACGATGCCGAGCGAGCGCAGGCCGGCCTGATGCAGCACGTCGAGCATGGTAAGCTCGGGATCGATCGCTTCGACCCCTTCGATATGGAACACAGCTGCGATCGAGCCTTGCGCCATGGCATTGCGCACGTCGCCCGCGCTGCGGCAGACGGTGAGAGCTCCGGCCCGTTCCAGCCGGAACAGGATCGAGGCCATCGCGATCGTCGAGGTCAGCGCATCACTGCGCGGAACCTCGGGCGGCAGCGGCTCCGCATCGCTCGGCGCCAAGGGCACGGGGCTGCGCCTGGATTTCTCGACGGGCGGCGGAAAGATGGCGAACATGCCGCCGGCAAAGCCGCCGGCCTTGGCACGCGGCAGGTCGATATGGCCGCCCGATTTTCCCTCTATGAACAGCTTTTCGACATCCGCGTCTTTCGACTGATAAAGTCTGAGCAACGTATCGTTATGGCCGTCGAAGACGGGAACGAGGTCGGTTTCGGTCATGGGGGATCATTCGGTTCGTTTGTCGGCGATGTGGCTGCTGTAGATCATATCTACTTAGGCAGGATGCGCCACCCGGGCAAATGCCAAAGCCACTCCGGTGAGACTGCAGCCGCTTGTCACACCGTTTGCGAACAACGATATCCCTACTTCTTCAGCACGTCGGCCCATTCCTGGTGTCGGCGGAACTGGGCGTTGGCGAACGGGCAGAGAGGAATGATCTTCTTGCCCGCCGCACGCGCATCCTCGACGGCGCGGGTGACGAGCCGAAGCCCGGCACCCTGGCCGCGAAACGCGTCCGGCACCTCGGTGTGGTCGATGATGATCTGGTGCTCGCCAATCTTGGTGAAGGTCATCTCGGCCTCGGCGCCACCGGGCCCGCGCAGGACATAGCGCCCCTTGGAACCGCGATCCTCCAATTCGATCTCAGGCAGTTGGTCAGGCATCGCTTACACTCCTTGGGTGGCGCCGGCGAAGAGCCGCCGCGCAGCTTCGATCTCGTTTGGCCGCACCTCGTGCCCGCCTTCATGCCACTCCACAGTGACATCGGCACCATCGGCACGCAAATAGGCTTCGAGCCGCGTCGTCAGGTTCGGCGGGCATATCGGATCGCGCTTGCCGGCGGTCAACAGAATATGACGGCCCGCGAGGCTGCCCTTGACCTTCGGTTCGAACGGGATGAGCGGATGCATCAGCACTGAGGCGTCGAACCGCGCCGGTCTGGCAAAAATAACGGAGGCCAGGATGTTGGCGCCGTTGGAGTAGCCGAGGCCGAGCACGGCCGACGGCTTCGCCGCCTCGACATGCGCCTTGACGAAGCCCGCCATCTTGTCCGTCGCCCGTGCCAGATCGTCCATGTCGTAGACGCCCTCGCCGGTGCGGCGAAAGAAGCGCGCGGCACCTTGTTCCGACACGTCGCCCCGCGGCGAAATGATGGTCGCCTGCGGCGCGAGATCGCGCCCCAGCGACAGAAGCTGGTTCTCATCGGCTCCCGTGCCATGGAGGACGAACAGCAGCGGACCGCCCGGCGAACCGGGCAGCAGCTTGTGGACGTACGCGTCCTTGCTCATGAGCTCAGCCTTCCAGTTTCTGCAGATGCTGTTCGAGATGGGATCGCAGGTGCTGATGCTGCGTCGGCAGCTTCAACGCCTCGCCGAGATGAGCGGTATCCTCGTCGCGATCGAAGCCTGGCTCGTTGGTGGCGACTTCGAACAGCACGCCACCCGGCGTGCGGAAATAGATCGCCCAGAAATAGTCGCGATCGATCACCGGCGTCACCCCATAGCCGGTGTCCATCAACGCCTTGCGCACTTCGAGCTGCTTGGCGCGGTTCTCGACCGCGAAGGCGACATGGTGGACGGAGCCGGCGCCCAGATCGGCGAAGGCGGCGGTCGGCAGCGATTCGATGTCGACGACATCGGCGCCGTTGCCGTTCTTCACAGCGAGCCGCCTGACATTGCCTGATTTCTCGATCTCCTCGTAGCCCATGAATTTCAAAAGCTCCTCGGTAGCGCCGCCATCCTTCAGACGCAGCGACACCGAGTGGAAGCCGCGGATCGCCTCATCAACGGGAATGCCGCCTTTCGCCCATGGCGCTCTGCTGTCCGCCTTGTCTTCGACCAGCGCGAAGCCATCGCCATCGGGGCCTGCAAAGGCCAGACGCTTCTCGCCGAACGTCACTTCGCGCGACACGCCGGCGACGCCCTCATCGGCAAAACGCTTTTCCCAATAGTCAAGCGTACCCTCCGGCACCGAATAAACCGTGGTACCGACTTCGCCGACGCCATGCCGGCCCTTTCCGATGTTGGGGAACGGGAAATAGGTCATCACCGAACCGGGCGTGCCTGTCTCGTCGCCATAATAGAGGTGGTAGACATCGGGCGCGTCGAAGTTGACGGTCTTCTTGACTCGGCGCTGGCCGAGCTTCTGGGTGAAGAACTCATTGTTCTGCCGGGCATCCCTGGCCATCGAGGTGACGTGATGCAGGCCCTTGATCTGGTCGAGCATGTCTTGCTCCTTCCCTTGGTGCTTGTGCGGCCCTCGCCGCTGTCCACGCCAATATGAGGATGCGGGCGCTTAAGGCAAAGGCGGCAAACACAGAATGGACTGTGTTGTACAAGTGAACAATTGATGGGGAACCGTTCACCAAACGACTCACAAGACAGACTTGCGCCGTCGGCAGAATTCGGTTCCATGAGCGGCGTTTTCGAGCATCCGGACAGGGGGTATCGCGAGTGACTGGGAAAACCAGGCGGCCTAACATTCTGCTGATCACATGCGACCAGTGGCGCGGCGATTGCCTGTCGGCCGCGGGCCACCCGCTCGTGAAGACGCCGAATGCCGATGCGCTGGCCGCGGAGGGTGTGCTGTTCAAGCGGCACTATGGCGGCGCGGCGCCCTGCTCGCCGGCCCGCGCCTGCTTCTACACTGGCCTCTACCAGATGAACAACCGCGTCTGCCGCAACGGTACGCCGCTCGACGCCCGTCACGGCAATATCGCGCTGCATGCGCGCGGTCTGGGCTACGATCCGACGCTGTTCGGCTACACCGACGTCTCACTCGATCCGCGCTTGCTGGCGCCGGGCGACCCGCGGCTGCAAAGCTATGAAGGCGTGCTGCCGGGCTTTGCGGTGCGCCAGTTGCTGCCCGAACATCAGAAACAGTGGCTTTCCTGGCTGAAGCAGCGGGGCGTCGACATCAGCGCCGGATCTCCCGACATCCACCGCCCGGTGGCCCAAGGCAAGGCCATCGCATCCGTCAGCAACGCGCCGCCTGTTTACACCAGAAACGAAACCCCGGCCGCCTTCCTGACCGGCGAATTCACGCGCTGGCTCGGCGAGCAGGAGGACGCGGCGCCTTGGTTCGCGCATCTTTCCTTCATCAGCCCGCATCCGCCCTTCATCGTCCCGGAGCCCTACAACACGATGTATGATCCGCGCGACGGACCTTCCTTCCAGCGTGCGGCAAACTGGCAGACAGAGGCCGAAAGCCATCCCTATCTCGCCTTTGATCTAGGCCGGCAGAAGCAGATGAAATTCCGTCCCGACGCCAAGGGCAAGGTGCACGACTGGAACGAGGACGACTTTCGCCGCATCCGCGCCATCTATTACGGCATGATCTCCGAGGTCGACGCGCAGCTCGGTCGCATCTGGCAATCGGTCAAGGCCGCGGGCGCGTGGGACGACACCATCATCGTGCTGACATCGGACCATGCCGAGATGATGGGCGACCATTTCATGCTGGGCAAGGGCGGCTACTTCGACGGCAGCTACCACATTCCGCTGATCATCCGCGACCCGCTCCACGCCACGGCTGCCGGCGGCAGCGTCGATCGCTTCACCGAAGCGGTGGACATTTTGCCGACGCTTCTCGATCTGCTCGGCGAAGCACCCGCGCCGCATCTCGACGGATACTCGGTGAAGCCATTCCTGGACGGCGGAAGCCCTCCGGACTGGCGCGATGCCGCGCACTGGGAGTTCGATTTCCGTTCGATCGCCGATGGTGAGGCTGAACGGCATTTCGGCATCGCCTCACGCCAGTGCAACCTCGCCGTCATCCGCACAGAAAAATTCAAATATGTGCATTTCGGTGGCGGCCTGCCGCCGCTGCTGTTCGATCTGGAAAATGATAGGGGCGAGTTGAACAATCTGGCCGCCGATCCAGCCTATCTCGTCGTGCGGCTGGAGTTCGCCGAACGGCTGCTCGCCTGGCGAGCCGAACATCTCGACCAGTCGCTGGCACTGGCCGAACTGACCGAGCACGGCGTGGTTGGTCACATAGCTGGAGTGGTAAGGGGATTAGGGCAGTAAGGCGAACCGGTACGTCGACGGTCCAGCCCTACTGCCTGTTGCCTACCTCATGATCATGCGCTGCTGATCGCGCTTTTGGGCATAGCTACCCTTCTCATAGGCGGTTTGAGCCTCAAGCTGTTGCTTGGTGAAGGTCGTGTAGAGATACTTCTTGCCGTTCTTGTCGGTCATGAATTTGAGGTTATCCATGCCGACCGCGACCTCCTTCGCGCCAATGCCGAGGAAGCCGCCGACATCGACGATCACGGCATCGGGTTTTTTGTCGGGGGTCAAGACGACGTCGCCGATCACGCCGACCTTGGCGTCGTTGGCACCGTAGACGGTGGTGCCCTTCAGATCGTCGGCGCGGATCTCACCAACCGGCATTTCCGTCAGCGCAGACTTGTCGATGGCTGCGGTCTTTGTCTGGTCAGGAGTCTGGTCAGGAACCGTCGCGGCGGCCGGTGCGGTTGCTGGAGGCGCATTGGAAGCCGTCGTTGCCGGCAGCGGATCATAGGCCTTGCGGTTGAAATCCGGCTGCGCCTGCAGCTCTTCCTTGGTGGTCTGGGCCACCAGCCAGCGATCGCCGTTCCTCTCGGCCCATTTGGCCTTGTTGAAATCATAGGCGACGTTCTTGGCCCCTATACCAAGGAATCCGCCGACGCCGATGATCAGGGACTGCGCTTTGCCTTCCTTGGTCAGAACGATGTCGTTGACGCTGCCGATGTTCTGCGCGTCATCGCCGGTGCCGTTGTAGACGGTTTCGCCGATGATGTTGGTGGCAAGATTGCCGTCGGCGCGCTTCACGGGTTCCGTCGGAGCGGCGTTCATGTCGACAGGCTTTTGCGCGGTATTCGTCGTCGCAGGTGCTGTTGGCGCCGCAGTCGGAGCGGGAGGCGCAGGAGCGTAGGGCTTCGTGTCGAATTCAGCCTGCGCAGTCAACTCTTCCTTGGTGGTCCGGGCAACCAGCCAGCGGTCGCCGTTCTTTTCGGCCCATTGCAGTTTGTCGTAGTCGAAGGCGACGTTTTTCATGCCTACGCCCAGAAATCCGCCGACGCCTATGATGACGGATTTCGCCTGCCCATCCTTGTCGAAGACGACGTCAGTGACCTTGCCGATGTTCTCGGCATCATCGGCGGTGCCGTTGTAGACGGATTCGCCGATGATGTTGGTGACGATGCTGCCCTCTGCGCGCACTGGAGCGGCGCCTGGCTGCTGAACGGCAGGGGCGCTCGGCGCCGGGGCTGTCGTACTCTGCGCGTGGGCCCCGCTCGCGACCAGCGCTGCGAGTGCGGTCGTGGCTAAGAGGTTGCGGATCATGATGTTCTCTCCTCGTGCCTGATTTCGTGCGCGCGTCGTCGCTAAAGGAGATCGGACGCGGCGCCTTTTACAGCTTCACAACGTCGTGAGCATGCTGTTGTTCCGACAAAAAGCGCGGGCGTCCGTGCCAGAATCACCGGGCGATGTGCCTTGGCCGCAGAGCGAGCCGCGCGAATGTCGATTGCTCTCGAGCGGAACCTTTCCCGCTTCGCCGCGTTTCAGCCTGCGGCTGGGTCTGTCCCGGTCCAACCATGGTCGAATAACGGAGCGGGGCATGAAATTTGCAGCGGTGCTGAACCGGGAAGGTGGCACCTTGCGCACAACCGACATTGCCGCTTTCTCCGACAGGATGCATCGGACGCTGGAGACGGCAGGTCACTCTCTCAGCATCGAGATTGTCGCCGGCAAGGATGTAGTGGAAACGCTCGACAGCGTGGCTTCACGTCGCACTATCGACGTCGTGCTGGCAGGTGGCGGCGACGGGACCATTTCCGCCGCGGCTGCCCGGCTAATGGGCACGAAGAAGGCGCTCGCCATATTGCCGGCCGGTACCATGAACCTGTTCGCACGAGGGCTGGGTATTCCCCAGACGCTCGATGCCGCGCTTGAATCTTTCGCCGACGGCGAAATCATTGCGGTCGACATGGCGACTGCCAACGGCAGGCCCTTCATCCACCAGTTCTCGATCGGCATACATGCGAAGCTGGTGCAACTCCGCCAAAAGATGGAGTTTGGTTCACGTCTGGGGAAAATCCGCGCCTCGGCCAAGGCGGCCTGGGCCACGATCAACAATCCACCGGCGATGAACGTGACGCTCAGCATCGGCGACGCCGAGATGGCGGCCCGCATTACCGGCATCGGCATCACCAACAATCTGTTCGGCGAAGGCCACTTGCCATATGCCGACAACCCGGCAGGCGGCGTGCTTGGCGTCTATATCACGGTGGCGCAACAGCGCGCCGAACTGGTCAAATTCTTCTTCAATATGGCGCGCGGCAAATGGCGCGACAACGAACATGTCGAAATTCATCAGGCGAACAAGACGGTCCTGAAAATCCATTCGGGGAGCAGCAAGTTTCGTGCCGTGATGGATGGAGAACTGGTCCATCTCGACCGTGAAACGACGATCGAAATCCACCCTGGCGCACTGAATGTCCTGGTGCCGGCCAGCGTCGCCGAGGCAAAGGCTGCCTGATGCGATCTCTAGCGATGAAGCCCGAAAATCTAGCCGCTCGGCGCACTTCCTTGCTCTGTCGCCGGCGTCTTGACAATTTCACCATAGATCTCGGCGATGCCCCAGGCAGCGAAGGCCAGCAACAGCGCGGCAATCAAAATGCGCAGGCCGTGCCAGCCCCATCGCCCCTGACGCGCCTTATTTTCGGGAATGATCTTGGGCATGGTCGGTCCTTATCTCGTTTTGCACCAAGTGACGCGCCTGGCACAATATGGTCATGTAACGGTTCCTCGCTAGGATGGTTCCGGGCCGACGAAGACGGCGCGCGGGCGAGGACGAAGACCGGGCATTGGGGACTTGGGTGAATAGCAAGGCCAAGATAGTGCCGGATTTGCCGGCCGAAGTTGCGTGCGCGGTCGAGGACGAGGACCGGCTGGCCGTGCTGCATGGGCTGGAGATACTGGATACTGCGGCCGACCCGGATTTCGACCGCATCAGCAGTCTTGCCGCGGCGGTGATGCAGGTGCCAATCGCCACTGTCACCCTTGTTGACCATGGGCGGCAATGGTTCAAATCCTGCTTCGGTTTGGACGAGACCGCGGCCGCGGCCGACACGTCCTTCTGCGCCCATGCGATTGCCGCCGGCCACGAACCGATGGTGGTCGCGGATGCAACGACGGATCCCCGTTTCAAGACCAACCCGCTGGTCACTGGCAAGCACCATGTACGCTTCTATGCCGGCGCGCCGATAATCGTGGCGGGTGCGCGCATCGGCGCGCTGTGCGTCCTCGACAGCAAGCCTCATCCCTTTCCATCCCGCGCCGAGCTCGACCAGTTGAAGGCGCTCGCCGACCTCGCCGCCAGCCTGTTCATCTTGAAGGACGCGACCCGCAGCGGCGCCATCGCCGAGGCTGCGCTCGTGCGCGAGGAAAAACGACGCGCCATTGCGCTCGACGCGGCGTCGCTCGCCAGCTGGGCGTGGGACATCCGTACCGACGTCATCGAATGCGACACCTTGCTGACGGAGCTGTTCAACCTGCCGCGCTCAAACCGGCTGCGGGCACGCGACATCCTCACCGCCATCGATCCGCGCGACGTCTACCAGACCGAGACCCGCTTTCGCGATGCCTTGACTGGTAGCGACGACTATTTCGGCGAATACCGGGTGAAGGGCATTCATCCGCCACGCTGGCTCGCCACGCGTGGCCGCGTCATCGAGCGAGACGGCGACGGCAAGCCGACGCTGATCTTCGGCGTCAACTACGACATATCGGAGCGCAAGCTTGGCGACGAACGTCAACGGCTGCTGCTGCGTGAGCTCAACCACCGCGTCAAGAACACGCTGGCGACGGTCCAGGCACTGGCGACGCAGACCGTGCGTCATGCCCGCCAGCCGAGCGAATTCCTCGAGGCCTTTGGCGCCCGGCTTCAGGCCTTGGGCATCGCCCACAGCCTGCTATCGGACCGCGAGTGGCGCGGCATCGGCATCCGTGAACTCGTCCAGATCGAGGTCAGGCCCTTCGACACGGCCAAGCAGGCGCGCCTGACGATCTCCGGCGACGATTTGCTGCTGTCGCCCGACCAGGCCGTAGGGCTCGGCCTGATCCTGCACGAACTGGGTAGCAATGCACTGCAGTACGGATCGCTGTCGGTGGTATCAGGCAGGATTGATCTCGGCTGGAGGAAGCAAGGCAGAAAGGGCGCCCAGCGCCTTGTGCTGACTTGGCGCGAAAGCGGCGGCCCGCAAGTCGTCCCGCCTGAGCGGCATGGCTTCGGCTCGATCCTCATCCGCCGCAGCCTTGCCAAGGTCATTGCCAGCGAAGTGACCCACGAGTTTCGGCCGGAAGGCGTGTTTGCCGAGATATCGATGCCGCTGGAGGATTTGTCGAAGTAACAGGCCATAATCCCGAAAAGTGGAAGCCGATTTCGGAAAAGATCATGGCCGACAGAAAAACGACCCTATTTCCGCTCGCCCTCGTCCGGATCGTCGGGTTTCACATTCTCGCGGTAGATCGCGTAAGCCGCGAGCGCTATGGCCGGACCCAGAATAATCCCGAGACCGCCTTTTCCCTTGAGCAGCGTCGGCAGCACGGCGAGCGCAGCGGCGATGCCAATTGCTTTCATGTCGGCGTTGCGGCGTTGCGCCCGGCGTCGGGCGCGCGTGCCTGCGGATAGCTGGTAAATCAGCAGAATCAGCCCGGCAAGCACCAAGAAAGCGGCGCCAAAGCCCAGCGCGGCGGCAAGCGACCCGTAGCGCGTCGCCGCCCAGATATAGGCTGCGCCGACCAGAAAACCGATACCACCGAGCGCGGCCGTCAGAGCGAGCCCATAGACGATTGCCGCCGTGCGCGCCCGGCGCATGGCGGCAACGGCTTCGCCCGACGCCAAGCCGGAAATCAGGGATGCGAGCATTCCCATCAGGGGATGCGACTAGCGACGCGCGAGGAGCGCAAAAAGGAAACCGACGCCGGCAGCGATCGCCAATGACGTCACCGGTTTCTCACGCACGCTTGCCATCATTTGTGCTTCGATATCCTTGGCGTTGCTGCGCAGGCTATCAAAGGCTGCTTCGCCTTGCGCACGCAGCTGCTCGACGCCTTCCGTGGCTGCACGACGCGCGGTGCCATAGCCATGCTCGCCGGTCTTGGCCAACTGCTTGGTGAGCTTGTCGATATCGGCCTTCAGCTGCCTGATATCGGCTTCGAGGTCCGCATTTGCACGGGCATCGCTTGCGGTCTTTCCTGCGGCAGTTGCCATCGCTTAACTCCCTGTGATTGCTCGATTTCAAACGCACCGCATGTCTCAAGGTTCCGACACCGGGGACAAACTAGCCGAAAACGCATCGGCGCGCACCTCGTCCGCCGACGAGGCAAAAGGCGCCTCGTCAGATCAGCGGCCGGCGCGCCTCGCCCAACCCTTCCCAGCCGGCCAGCCGCTTTAGCCCTTCAGCGTCGATGACTTCGCAGCCGCCGTCGCGCCAGGCGATCAGCTTGCGATCCATCAGCTTGCGGATAGTCTTGTTGGTATGAACCAGCGACAGGCCGAGCGTGTCGGCGATGTGTTGTTGAGTGATCGGTATCTGGATGGACTGCTTGCCGTTCAGCCCGACGACTTTGGCCCGAACCGTGGCACCGTTATCGACGGCGGGTTGCCCTTTTTTGAATCTGCTGACGAAGGCCAGTTCCTGTTTTTCGAACTCGCGGAAACCCGGCAACGGCCGCAACGGGCAGTTCTCGCAGCTATATTGGCGGGCGACTGCTTTGCGCTGAAAAGCCGCTCTTCGGACGAACTGCATTTCAACGCGTTGCAAGGATTGAGGTTCCGCCGCCGGCCACATGTCTTTTTTAAATGACAGCACGCCAATTAGTGATCATGACTCAATGTGTTTCAAGGAGACATTGCCTGTGCCCACATTGCTTGACGGATTGCGGATTCTCGTTCTGGAGGATGAATTTCTCATCGCCATGGATGTCGAGCAGCTTTGCCGTGACCACGGCGCCGGTGAAGTGGTGATCGCCCGCGATCTGACCGAGGTCGATGGCCGCGAGGTCGCCACACAGTTCGATGCAGCCATTGTCGACCTCATGTTGGCCGGTGCCTCGACACTCGATTTCGCTTCGGGGCTGCGCGCGGCAGGCGTACCTTTCGTATTTGCGACGGGCTATTCGGATGCCGATGAAATCAAGGCAGCCTTTCCGGGCGTCAGGCTGGTCGGCAAACCCTATTCGGGTGAAGACCTGGTGCAAGCGGTGGCGGCGGCCTGCGGACGTGCCTCTTCGGATTGAAACAAGATCCCGACCTTGCGGATTGCGGCCTGGCGATCCCAGGTCAACTGGCCGGCGTGCCCGTGACCTGGGCAGAAATCGCATCCGGACCATACTCGTCTTCGCCTGATATTTTCAGGATCTCCTGCAAGCGTGTGCGGGCCCGGCTGACCCGGCTCTTGATCGTCCCGACCGCGCAACCGCAAATCTCAGCGGCCTCTTCGTAGGAGAAACCCGACGCACCGATAAGGATGATGGCTTCGCGCTGGTCCTCTGGCAATTGTTCGAGGGCGCCGCGAAAATCCTTCAGGTCGAGCTGGCCATGCTGGGCCGGATGAACGGAAAGCCTGGCCGTCATGATACCGTCGCTGTCTTGCACCTCGCGCCCGCGTTTGCGCATCTGCGAATAGAATTCATTGCGCAGGATGGTGAAAAGCCATGCTTTGAGGTTGGTACCGGGCTGGAAGCTCTCATGCTTGTCCCACGCCTTGACCAGCGTTTCCTGGACAAGATCGTCCGCTTTGTCGGCGTTCTGCGTCAGCGACACGGCAAAAGCGCGCAAGCTCGGGATCGCCCCAAGCAGATCGGTCTTGAAGCCTTGGGAGACCGCTGCCATGCCTCAGTCCTTCTTCTGCGCAGGTTCGGCCTGTTCCAGTTGGCTGAGCAACCGGGCGAAGCGATCCGGCACATCGTCAGAGACCAGTTCGTCGTAATATTGTTTGAGTTTGCGTCCGATTTCGGAGTTCGGCCCAAGCGCGTCACCGGAACCGTTCCGGCGCCTGCCCGCGGCGCCAGCCAGAATATCTTTCGTCATATCCTTCATTTTGCCCTTATATTCCAGAAACCAAGCCGCTCACAACGGACTCGACAACGCAAGCGGCCCCCCTCGTCTGGTTGCCCCATCCCCGTTCCAAACGCTCTCTTCCCGCATTAGTTCCATCAGGGCCGGGAACTTTTTCTCAGGACCGGCGTTGTTTGACTGGGCTTGCAATCGGCTCGATCTGCCATCTATGCAACCACGTCATTCTGAGGGAGACGTACTATCATGAGCTTATCTGCCACCATCGCACCACACCTGCCGTTCCTGCGCCGCTTCTCGCGGGCCGTTTCCGGATCGCAGGAAAGTGGCGACGCCATGGTCGCCGCGATGCTCGAAGCCATCATAGCCGATATCGACATCTTCCCTGAGGCATCGAGCGACCGTATCGCACTGTACAAGGTTTTCGCCAAGCTGTTCACATCGGTCGCCATCCGCGTCCCGCAGGAGCACGCGCAATCGGCGTGGGAACAGCGGGCCGCCGCCAATCTGAATGCGATTGCGCCGCTTCCCCGTCAGGCCTTCCTGCTCGTCGCCGTCGAAGGTTTCAGCGAGGACGAGGCGGCAGAGATACTCGATGTCGGCGACCAGGAATTTTCAGAGCTGCTGGCGCAGGCTAGCAGCGAGATTTCTCGCCAGGTGGCCACCGACGTACTGATCATCGAGGATGAACCGCTGATCGCAATGGACATAGAGGAAATGGTCGAGAGCCTCGGGCACCGCGTCGTCGGAACGGCGCGTACCCATGACGAGGCGGTGACGATGTTCGGCAAGACAAGACCGAAGATGGTGCTGGCCGACATTCAGCTTGCCGACGGCAGTTCGGGCATCGAGGCGGTGAACGAGATCCTGTCGTCGACGTCGGTGCCGGTGATCTTCATCACCGCCTTTCCCGAGCGTCTGTTGACCGGCGAGCGTCCTGAACCGGCGTTCCTGGTCACCAAGCCGTTCAATCCCGACATGGTCAAGGCGCTGATCAGCCAGGCGCTGTTCTTCGATCGCCAGGCGAAAGCCGCCGCATAGTCGGGAATGGAGGAGTGGAGGAATTGACGAACCCGAGGCGATAGCCTCGCTCGCCGATTTTCTCCATATCTTCAATTCATCAATTCTCCAATTCGTGCCGCCTGATGCACGCATCGGGCGGCAACGGCAAATTTCCCCGCGCCCCCAGCTCCGAACGATTTGCAAGCATCGTCTTTTTCGGCAAAGGGTGGAACAAACCGCATCTACCCACGTTTTCATCGCACCATTCGAAGGAGATGGATCATGCTTTACTGGGCGCTCGTATTTCTCGTCGTGGCAATCATCGCCGGCGCGCTTGGTTTCGGCGGTATCGCCGGTACATCTGCTGGCATAGCGCAGATATTGTTTTTCATCTTTCTCGCTTTCCTGATCATTTCGCTTCTTGCGGGTCTTTTCAGACGGGCGTGAGGACCGAGCGATCATCGAGCGAACACTGGAAGCCGCACCCCTCAAACGGTTTCCAGTCACCGCCGGGCGGTATCCTTCAAGGGCACCGTCCGGCGGACCGCTTTTGGAGGCTCGTTTCGGGAAATCTCCTGTGGAACCCATTCAACAGTGAGCCGTTCAGCCTGAGTTGGGTGGACAGGTTAGCCGATGCGTTCCAGAATCGGAAATAGAGAGGACGATGTGCAAAGCGATGAAGTCATCGCCTTGCACCCTGCCGAAAACGGCATGCAGCTTGGTCGGGCTCTTCTCCACGCTTTGCACAATGCAGGCATTTCCGTTCTCTATCAGGATCGCGAGATGAGGACCGTATGGGCGCGCAACATGCGTGCGCCCTGGGTCTCCGATACCGCCGACAGCAATGGCATCCTGCCGGCGGCGCAGGCAGACCGTATTGGCGCAGCCAAACGCGACGTCATTGCATCCGGCAACCCGCAACATCTCGAGATCAGCGTTCCCGCCGAGGATGGCATCCGCTGGTTTCAAGTCTGGATCGATGCCGACCACGGCGATGGCGGCACGGTGCAAGGCGTCGTCACCACGATGGTCGAGACGACCGAGCAGAAACGCCGCGAGCAGACCCTCACGACGCTGTTGCGTGAAGTCAGTCATCGCTCGAAGAATCTGCTGGCGATCATTCAAAGCATAGCCACCCAGACCGGGCGCTACTCCGACGGCATCGGCGATTTCCTGACACGCTTCCGCGGCCGGCTGCAATCACTGGCTTCATCCCAGGATCTCGTGACCTCCTCCAATTGGCGGGGCGCCGCACTTCGCGAACTGGTGTCGGGCCAGGTTGGCCGCTACGGCGGGGATCCGGTTCGCAGCCTGCGTTTTCAGGGGGCAAACCCCTATCTCAATCCCAACGCTGCCCTGCATATCGGCCTCGCCATGCATGAACTCGCCGTCAACTCGGTGAGCTATGGCGCCCTGTCGCGGCCGAATGGGTTTGTCGAGGTTACAGCCAGCCTGACTCCCGACGACACCGGGACCTCCCTGTCTCTGACGTGGGCCGAGACGATCGGAGCCAACGACAACCAGCGTAGCGAGAAGCGCTTCGGCAGCGTCGCACTCGAACGGGTCGTGCCGGCATCGCTGAACGGCACGGCGACGCTCGAAATAGCGGCTGATCGCCTCGAATACCGCCTTGTTGTTCCGCATGGCAATTTCGAGACGGAATGAGCGACCGGCGTTTGCCGGATCCTTAACCGGCTGTTCACCATAAAAGTCGATGCTGTTTTTCCGAGATACCGCTGGACCTGTTGGATCGCCGGACATTTCCGCGGCAGGAACTTGCAGCCCGAGGCGTCCGTACCGACGCCTCCTATACCTCAGGCCTCACAGCGCCTTCTCGCCTTAAGTCTGGCTGCGGTCATACTCGCAATCGTGCTCTTTCAACTGGCCTACTGATAGTCGGCGCCCCGCGCGCCATGCCCTTCATCCTCATGGGTCGCGAAGCCTGCCGTGCAGAACTTTGCCGAGTGAGGGCCGTTACTGTGGCAAGAGTGATTCGGGACCGATGAGTCGATGGTCAGGAGCAGGCTCGGAATATCGGGCCTTTCGGTCGATCCGGCTCCGGAAGACGATTATGACCAGATCATCTGGAATGTGCGTTTCGACGGCACTGTCGATGCTTCCTTGGCTATTCCAGCGTCGCGATAGCGTCGAACATGGTACGCCCAGAAAAAGACTCTCTTCACCAACAATAGATTGCAGCAGCAAAGGCCGCCGTTTCATGCTAAATGGTAGCTGGAGCTTGCTAAAGTGGGACACAAAGTGAGGAGTGACTCTATGCGGAAGATGATTATTGCCATGGTTGCGGTGGTGGCGGTCAGTGGCTGCACCTCGACCGAACAGGACGTGGTTGGCGGCGGCTTGATTGGCGCCGGTGTTGGCGGCTTGGTCGGCGGCAGCAAGGGCGCGCTGATCGGCGCGGCCGTGGGTGCCGGTTCCGGCCTGCTGGTGCGCAACCTGCGCAATGGTTATTGCCAGTATCGCGATCATCGCGGCCGGATCTACACGGCTCGCTGCAACTAGTTCGGCGATAATCGAAACGTTGATCCGGAGACCGGTCCGCCGGCCGCCGGATTTTCGTTGTTTGGATGGTTGATTCTGCGCCTGACGATCGCGCTCAGTTCGCCAGGGGGATTCTGATTTCCACGTTCAGCCCATTGGCCCGGTAATCGCGATGGATCGTGCCGCGCAATTCGCGCGTGACGTTAAGGTCTATCAGCTTGGTGCCGAATCCGGTCTTGGCAGGCGCTTCGAGTTTCTTCTGACCGGTTTCGCGCCAGTTGAGAGCCAGCGTCCTGTCACGCCCGCGCCCTTCGAGCGACCAGTCCACTTTCAGCGCCCAGTCCCCCTTGAGCGAATTGGCCGAATTGCCGGCTTCGCCGTATTTCAGCGCATTCGTCGCCAGTTCGTGAAAGATCAAGCCGAGCGCTTGCGTCGTGTTTTCGTCGAGCAGCACCTGCGGCCCTGACAACAGCCCTTCGGGCAGCTCCTTGCCGAACACCTGGCCAAGCTCGATGCGCAAGAGATCGGCAAGATCGGCCTTTTGCCAGCGCGAGCGCGTCAGCATGTCCTGGGACGCCGCCATCGCCTGGAGCCGGGCCGAGAAGGATGAGGAAAACTCATTGACGTCTGTGGCCCGCGAAGCCGTCTGGCGCGCGATCGCCAGCACCCTGGTGATCGAATTCTTGATGCGATGCTTCATCTCCTGCAGCATCAGGTCTTTTTCGAGCAGGCTCTTTTCCGTCGTCTCGTGCAAGCGCGCCGCCGCCTCATAGGCCCGCTCCTGATAGCGCGCCACCAGCGCGATGGCGCCCGCCAACAACAGGCCGAACAGCCCCAGCATCACCGGAATGGCGCGCGACGACGGCTGCGAGAAGGCGCTCGTCGGCCGGAACAAAACAGTCCATGGCCGCCCGGCCACAACGATCTTGCGGGTGACCAGCAGCCTGTCCCCGAAGGTCGAAGCCGGTGGCGTTTCCGACCGGAACAACAGATTGTCGCCGTTCACCGCGCCGTCGTAGATTTCCGTGTTGACCGGCAGCAGCGGTGATCGACTGAGCGCGGTCTGGAACAGGTCGCTGGTTCGAAAAGCCGCATAAAGAAAACCCGCCGTGGAGGATCTAGGCGCATCGATGGCATCGGGTGCGGTTTCGACATTGAGTCGCACGAAGACGAGGAAGCCGGTGAACGTCTGCGCGGCACCCGTCTCCTGGCCCAGTTGCACCAGCCCGCTGGCGTGCTGCTGGTCATCCAACATCGCCTTTTCGATTGCCGCGCGCCGCACCGGTTCACTGAACATGTCGTAGCCGATGCTGGCCTGGTTGGACGGATCCAGCGGTTCGAACAGCACGACGGGGGTGCGCCAGGGCTGCGTGGTATCAGGATAGATTGGATGGTTGACGCCATGGTCGTACAGCATATCGCGTTCGACCGCCGTCTCGTCTCCAGCCTTTGCCAGCCTGAGATAGCCGATGCCGCGCAAGCCGGCAAAATTTCTGTCGACATCGAGCGCTTTGAAGAACGCGTTGAACTCGGCGCCGGAAATATCGCCGTTGCGGGCATCGAACAGGGCCTGTGTCGAGCGTAGCAGCGACAAATGCAGGTCGATGCGGCTCTCGATCCGGTTGAGCGCGTCGTCGGCCGTCGCTTCGAACTTGATGCGGGCGGCCTCTTGCGTCGCGAAATAGGCGAACCCCGCCATCGCCATGCTGATCAGCGCGACGGCGATGAACGCGACGGTTGGAAAAAGCTTCTTCAACGGATGATGCGGTCCATGAGCATGTCGAGCCTTTTATGGGGAAGTCGCCGTGCCAATACAATGGCAAGGCCAAGCCATCCTGACGGCTGGCACATCGGATGGTCCGGACCCGGCACATTCCTCCGGTCAGGCGGCATCGCTACCCGCAAGCCTCAAGCGGCGATCTTCAGCGCGCCCGGTCCGGGAATGGCACCGGGCGGGCATTTGCCCAAAATGATCATGCCGAGCACCTCATCCTGGGTCACGTCCGTAGTGCGGGCGGTGCCGACGACCTGGCCGTTCTTCATGACGCAGACCCGATCGGCAAGGTCGAACACATCGTGGATGTCGTGGCTGATCAGGAAGATGCCGATGCCGTCGGACTTGAGCTGCTTGACCAGTTCGCCGACCTGCGCCGTCTCCTGCGGGCCAAGCGCCGCCGTCGGCTCGTCCATGATCAGGATGCGCGCGTTGAACAGGATAGCGCGCGCGATCGCCACCGACTGCCGCTGGCCGCCCGACAGCTTGATCACTGGCTCCTTGAAGCGCTGGAAGCGCGGATTGAGCCGGCCCATCACCTTGCGCGCCTCGGCCTCCATGGCAACGTCGTCGAGCGTACCCCAGGCGGTCATCAGCTCCCGGCCGAGGAACAGATTGGCTGCGGCGTCGACATTGTCGGCCAACGCCAGTGTCTGATAGATCGTCTCTATGCCGTATTTCTTGGCGTCGCGCGGATTGGAGATAGCTGCCTCCTCGCCGTTGACGAAGATCTGGCCCGCATCGCGTTTGTAAGCGCCGGACAGGATCTTGATCAATGTCGACTTGCCGGCGCCGTTGTGGCCGAGCAGCGCCACGACCTCGCCGGGAAAAAGATCGATCGAGGCGTCGTCGACGGCGCGGATGCCACCGAACGCGATTGAGATGTTGCGCATGTCGATCAGCGCGGTGTCCGCGGGGTCGATTTTGTCAGCCATGATCGTTTCTCCCCGACAGTTCCTGCTTGAGCATGATCTCTGGACAAACGATTTCCGTCTGTCCGAGAAAACCGTTGTCACTTTTCGGGATCATGCTCAGACCCGCTTGCGATAGACGGTATCGAGCCAGACGGCGATGACCAGCACGGCGCCAACGACGATGCTCTGCAGCGGCGAGTCGATGCCAAGCAGCACCATGCCGGACTGCAGCGACTGCATGAGCAGCGCCCCGAGCATGGCGCCGAGCACCGTTCCGGAGCCACCCGCAAGCGAAGTGCCGCCGATGACGGCGGCGGCGATCACCAGCAATTCGTCCAACGTGCCCAGCGCATTGGTCGCCGCATTGAGGCGGGCCGACGAGATCGCCGCGCTGATCGCGGCCAGCACGCCCATGATCATGAACACCTTCATGGTCACCCAGCGCGTGTTGATGCCGGCGAGATTGGCGGCCTCCGGATTGCCGCCGATGGCAAAGACGTAGCGACCGAAGCGGGTGCGCCTGGTGATGAAGGTCATGACGATGCCGACCGCGACCGCCATCAGCACCGGTATGGCCACGCCGTGGGCGATGAACAGCCCACCTTCGGGAATGGTGATGCCGTTCTGCTGCGCATACTGGCGCACGATGCCGATTGGCCACGGATAGGAATTGGCGATCCAGACGGCCCCAAGGATGGCCGCGCAGGTGACCACACCGAGGAAGATCTCCGCCCAGACGGGTCGCAGTGGAAAGTTGAACCGTTTGCGCTGCGAGCGGCCGTTGAGCAGCGCGAAAGCGACAGCCACGCAAGCGACGACGCCGATGATCCAGCTGGCGGTGGCGCCGACGGAGCCCCGCGGCCCGCCGCCCATCAACTGGAACGTGGCGTCAAGCGGCGCGACCGTGCGCCCGTTGGTGATCAGCCATGCCATGCCGCGCCAGACCAAAAGACCGCCCAGTGTCACGATAAAAGCAGGAACCTCGAGATAGGCGATGATGAAGCCCTGGAAAGCGCCGATCGCAAGACCGAGCACCACACCGGCGGCCAGGGCGATGATCCAGAGCCAGGGATTTCCAAGTTGGAAGCCGATGACACGAATGAGGAATTCGGCTTGCGCCACGCCCATGATCATACCGATCACGCCTTCGACGGAACCAACCGAAAGGTCGATGTTGCGCATGACGATGACCAGCACCATGCCGGTCGCCATGATCGCGACCGAGGAGGTCTGCACCGACAGGTTCCAGAGATTGCGCGGCGTCAGGAACAGTCCGCCCGACAGAATGTGAATACCGACCCAGATGACCAGCAACGCACCGACCATGCCAAGCATGCGCGTATCGAGTTCGGTTGCCTTGAGAAAGCGTCCGACAGTGCTCAGTTCGGACGCACGCGCCTGGTCTGCGGGGGTATTTGCAGCAGGTAGGTTGGACGTCGTGTCGGTCATGATTTCCTCCCAACCGGCGGGCCGTCTGACGCGAATACCGGAACCAGCCTAGAAGCTATCCGCGTGATGCGGAAACACAAATCTTTTTGAGAAAACGCCGCGGCTTTTGGGCCGCGGCGTTGAGAAGGCAGAGAGAGCCCAGCTTTAGTTGCAGGCCGCGACGGTGCCGGCGGCGACGCCCGCGCAGACCTCGTCCTTCTTGATCCAGCCGGCGTCGATGACGACGTTGAGATTGTCCCTGGTGATGGCAACCGGGGTCAGGAACAGCGACTTGACAGTATTGCCGCCCGGCGTCGTGAAGTCCTTGGCGCCGGCAATGTCACCCGTCTTCTTGCCGTCGGCCAGCTGCGAGGCGATCTCGGCGGCGTTCTTGCCGAGTTCGCGTGCATCCTTCCACACCGAAACGGTCTGCGTGCCGAGTGCGATGCGGTTCAGCGCGGCGTGGTCGCCGTCCTGACCCGAGACCGGCACGGTGCCGGCCAACCCTTGAGCCGTCAGCGCCGCGACGACACCGCCGGCGGTGCCGTCATTGGCTGCCACCACGGCATCGACCTTGTTGTCGTTGGCGGTCAGGAACTGTTCCATGTTCTTCTGGGCATTGGCTGGCAGCCAGCCGTCCGTATAGGCCTCGCCGACATTCTTGATCTTGCCGCTGTCGATGGCTTCCTTGAGCACTTCCATCGAGCCCGCGAACAGGAAGTCGGCATTCGGATCGGCACCCGAGCCCTTGATGAAGACATAGTTGCCTTCCGGCTTGACCTTGAACACTTCGCGGGCCTGCATGCGGCCGACTTCCTTGTTGTCGAAGGTCAGATAGAAGACGTCCTTGTTCTCGATCAGCCGGTCATAGCCGACGACCGGAATGCCTTCGTCCAGCGCCTTCTGTACCGCCGGGCCGATAGCCGAGGCATCCTGCGCCAGGATGATCAGCGAATTGGCGCCCTGCGAGATCAGGCTCTCGACATCGGTAAGCTGCTTGCCGGGATTGGACTGCGCGTCGGCGGAGATGTACTTGTCGCCGGCTGCCTCGATCGCCGTCTTCATGGCGGCCTCGTCGGTCTTCCAGCGCTCTTCCTGGAAGTTGGACCACGAAACGCCGATGACCTTGTCCTTCGCCTGCGCGACCGACGCGAGCGTCAGCGACATGGCGACACCCGCCAGGATGGCGGCTGTGAATCTTTTCATATTATCCTCCCTGCGCCGCGTATGGCGCGACCAAACTGACCCTAAGGCCGGCACAAAGGCTCTATTTTTTCGAGCCTCGAAAAAATACTGATCCAACACCCGAACGCTGTCAACATCGATTTTGATGGATTTTGATGTGCCTGCGAATTTTTTTCGAGCTCCGGAATAAATAAATGACAGGCCGGGCGGCTTCTGCCAGTATTTGACAGTGTTGCCGACAGCGTTCGAGGGGACGGAGAACCGCGGCGACCGGGAGGACTTGAAGAGACATGTCGGTCGGAATCCGCCACGACGATTTGCGCCGGCGCAACCGGGCGATGGTGATCGCCGCTGTCCGCCGCGCCAGACAGCCTTCACGCACCGAGATCGCCGCAACCACGGGCCTCAGCCACTCGACCATATCGGCGATCTCCTCCGACCTGATCGATGAAGGTATCCTGACAGAAAGCAAGCCAAGCGAAGCCGGCTCGCTCAAACGTGGCCGGCCGCAGGTCGGGCTCAGCCTCAACCCGGAAGCGGCAGCGGTGATGACCGTGGTGCTGTCGCTGAATTTTCTCTCCGTCGCCGTCATCGACTATGCGGGCCAGGTGATATCAGAGGAACAGCGCCGGCTGGACACGTTGACCATAGCGCGCGACGCGCTGATCGGCGAATGCACGGCAATCGTGCGGCGTCGTTTCGAAGATCCCGATCTTGACGTTCACAGGATCGCCCGCATCGCGCTGGCGATCCAGGGCATCACCGACACCCGTGCTCGCGCCATGCTGTGGTCGCCGATCACGCCGCACACCGACATCGCCTTCGCCGACATCCTCGAAGACGAGTTCGGCATCCCCGCCACCATGGAGAACGACTGCAACATGATGGCGATCGCGCTGCGCTGGCGCGATCCCGATCGCTACCGCAACGATTTCATCGCCATCCTTTTGTCGCACGGCATCGGCATGGGCCTGGTGCTGAAAGGCGAATTGTTCACCGGCACCCACTCGTCGGGCGGCGAGTTCGGCCATATGATCCATCGGCCGAACGGCGCGCTCTGCCGCTGCGGACGGCGCGGCTGCGTCGAGGCCTATGCCGGCAATTACGCCATCTGGCGCAATGCAAGGCAACTGGGTGAGGACGCGGAACCCGTCGCCGATGTCAGCGACGCCGACATGCGCGCGCTGGCGGCTGTTGCCCGCGAAAGAGATGGGCCCGAACGGGAGGCCTACCGCAAGGCCGGCGAAGCCCTCGGCTACGGTCTCGGCAGCCTTTTCGCGCTGATCGATCCGGCCCCCGTCGCCATGGTCGGCGTCAGCGCCGCCGCCTTCGACCTGATCGAGCCGGCATTGCGCAAGGCCATCGCCCAGACCGCCGGCGGCCAGCATTCCGAATGGATTTCCTTCGAGGCAGAGCCGAACGAACTGCCGCTGATCCGCGAAGGCTGCGCCATGCGGGCACTGACCTTCGTCGACCAGGAGATTTTTGCACCAGGTGTGCTGGCGAGAGGGAGCGCCGGAAAGAGTGTCGCGTGAGACCAGGGTCAAAAGCCAATAATTGTGAACGGCCGAGTTCGACCCTGGGCGGAAGTTAGCACGCCCTCGGTTGAACTCTCACAGCCAAGCCCCTTGCAGTCATTGCTGCGCCGATCGATTGCGCGGTCCGCGACATCTACCGCTCCGTGAAAGCGCGAGCGAAGGAATCGCGCATCGGCCGTGCGAGATACTCGAAAAAGCTCCGGTCGCCAGTACTTATGAACGCTTCTACCGGCATTCCAGGATAGAGCTGCTCCGCTTTCACGCCGGGCGGCAAGGCGGAGGCAATTTTCAGCTTCGCGCGGAAATACGCTTCATGCGTAACCTGGTCGATGAGCCGGTCCGCGGAAACCTGTGTCACGATGGCTGAAATCTCAGGCGTGAGCCGCATGTTCAACGCTGATAGTCGCAGTCTTGCCGGCTGGCCGACACGAACCTGGTCGATGTCTTTCGGCGGCAGCCGTGCATCGACGACCAGACCCGATGTCGTAGGCAGAATCTCCATGATCTTCTCGCCGGGGGCAATCACGCTGCCCTTGGAATTATAGGTGGACGACACCACGATGCCCGCTGCCGGCGCCTTGATCGTCGTCCGCCGCAGCACTGCCTCGGACGCCCGCATCTGTTCGTCGATGTCGGCCAGCGAAGACCGTACCTCGTCGAGCTTCGTCAGGGCTTCCTCCACGCGTTGCGTGGTCAGGCGCTCGATTTGCTCCTGGGCTTCGACGATCTGGGTGTTGGCCGCTGCAAGATTTGCCTCCAGCGCCCCTGCCTGCCCGACGAGATCGGCTTCACTGCGCAAAAGCTGCGAATATTCAGTGCGATTGGTGAGACCTTTGTCCAGCAGATTGGTCTTGATGCCGAGCTCTTTCTTCACGACTTCGGCCTGTTGCTGGACGGCCAGTTTCTGGGCTTGCAATCCGACGACAGACTGGCGATGCATGGCAACCCGCTGCGCGAGGATCGATTGTTCCGATCGAAACCGGGCGAGCCTGGCATTGAATTCCTTCTGCTGTTCTCGAACCAGAATCTCGAAATCGTGCTGGAACGGTGCTGGCGCGGCCTCCGTGATTGGCGCAAGCTGGTCCAATCCGTCGCGTTCCGCCTCCAGCCGCGAGGCGCTGGCCTTCAAAGTGATCGACTGTCTCGTCAGCCGGTTGAGCTCGGCTTGCGCGGCCGTTCTATCCAGCAGGATCAGATCCTGGGCCTGCTGCACGCGATCACCTTCATGGGCGAGCAATTCTTGAATGATACCGCCCTCAGGATGCTGAATGAGGATGTTTCCGCCTGTCGCCGAGATTGTGCCTTGCGTGATGACCGCGCCGGACAACGGTGCACTGACCGCCCAATAGCCAAAACAACCTATCAATATCGCTGTTGCCGCATATCCGGCGAAAGCCACCCGCCGGATGTCGGTGCGCGCTTTGCCTTCCCAGACGAGACTCTGTGCTGCCATCTTCTAGGATCCAAAGCGGACGTTATGAGGGGTGCTGCGGATCGTCGTTGCAAAGGACCCTGTCACCGCCATGCTGCGCTTCGGGGGAAGGCCGATGCCGGCGATCGGCTGCCGCAACACGTCGCCGCTTGGACCGAAGGCTTCGATCACTCCACTGCGCAGAAGCATCACGCGGTCGCAGGCTGCGGCGACCGAAGGGCGGTGCGTTATCACGATCGTCGTAACGCCCGCTCCTTTCGCGGCGGCAAGCACGTCTTCGAGCGCGGCTTCGCCGCTGCCGTCGAGATGGGTGCTGGGCTCATCCAGCACAAGAATATGCGGATTGCCGTAAAAGGCGCGCGCCAGCCCGATCCTTTGGCGTTCGCCGCCCGACAGTGTTCTGTCCGACGGACCTATTCCGGTCTGGTAGCCATCGCGCAGCGCCAGTATCAGTTCATGCGCCTGGGCACGTTTTGCCGCTTCGACGATAGAGGCGTCACTTGCATCAGGTTCAAAGCGGGCGACATTTTCCGCGATTGATCCGGGAAAGAGCTCCACCTCCTGAGCGAGATATCCGATATGACGGCCAAGCTGCTTCTCGTCCCAGTTTCTGAGGTCGGTGCCGTTGATCCTGACGCAGCCGCTGGTCGCTTGGATCGCACCGACAAGCAATCTTGCCAGGGTGGACTTGCCGGCCCCGCTTGGACCTATTATCGCAACCGCTTCGCCGGCGCCGATCTGGAAGTTCAGTCGCTTGATGATGGGTTCGGTGCCGGGCGTGGCGTTCGGCGCGACAAGTATCAGGCCCTGCACGACAATTTCGCCCGACGGATCCGGCAAGGTCAGTTTTCGCGCATGTGCCGGATGGGCGGAAAGCGCCTTGTCCAACCGCTTCCACGATCGTCTGGCGTCAACGATCTGCCGCCATGAACCGATCAGTTGGTCGAGCGGCTGCAGCGCTCGGGACGACACCAGGGAAGACGCGAAGATCATCCCTGCCGTCATCTTCCCTTGCAGCACGAGCCATGCTCCAACGCCCAGTATCGCCAGCTGAAGGATCATGCGTACCGCTCGCGATGCTCCGCTGAAGATCGCGTTGGCCGTGGACGAACGGTCATGAAGAATTAGCGCCTCCGCCACGTGCCTGCCCCAGACGCGCGCCGCGTTTTGGACCATGCCCATGGCGAGCAGCGTCTCCGCGTTGCGGGCAAAGGCCTGCTCCGACAGGCTGGCGACAGCCGAACGTTCCGCGGACAAAGCGTCATTCCTGCCGACGGCGAGCTGATTTGCCAGGACCAGCGCAAGCAACAGCGCAACCCCTGCCAGCGTAAGCCAAAACAGAAAGGGATGGATGAGGTACAGCAGGGTGAGGAAGAAGGGAGCAAACGGCAGGTCAAACAAGACCGCCACACTGCGTGACCTGATGAAGGCGCATATCGAGGCAAGGTCGCGCAGTGGAGACATGGCTGCGCCGCCGGCGTACTTGGCTTCAAGCGAGACGGCGAATGTCCTCGCACCCAGTCTGTCGTCGACAGTGGCTGCAACGCGCTGCGTGTAGATGGAGCGGACCGCATCGAGGAGACCGAGAAAGGCGAGCGCGAGAACCGCGATAGCCGACAGGTAGAACAGCGTCTCGACGCTGTAGGAAGGCAGGACGCGGTCATAGACTTGCAAGAGATAGAGGGGGATCACCAACAGCAGGATGTTGATGAGGAACGAGAAAGCACCGACATCGGCGATGGCGCGCCTGAAAACTGCCTGCAAACTGGACTCTCCAATCATCCCCGCGCTCCCTGACGGCTAATGGCCTCAAACATGAAGCCGCCGCTTAGACCGAGTGGTCGCTTGCCATGTCCAAGGGTTGGTCCAGCGTATAGGCGTGGATATAGTCGATTTTCATCTCCGCTGGAGTAGCCAGATGGTCAGGAGGCTGGCCGGCAATGCCGCCCACCGCGAGATTGGCCAGTATGTACATGGGGTCGTGCATGTCGGACGGCGTCGCCGCTTGGGCGACCTTCACACCGTCATAGGTCCAGACAAGCTCATCCTTTGTCCAGAGCAGGCCATAGGTGTGGAAACCGTCAGTGTCCGCAACGTTCACGGTGGACGAAACCTTCGTGTGCTCTCCCGTCTCATTGGTGTGCGCTGTCATGAAAAGCGTGTTCGGATCCTGACCGCGCGTTTCGACGACGTCCAGCTCCGGCGGCCACGATCCGTCTTCCGGAAGCAGCCAGAAGGCCGGCCAGGCTCCGGCCGTTTCGGGCAGGTCCGCCCGCATTTCGAAATAGCCGTAGGTTTGCGCGAAGGTGTCGTGGGTCGTCAGTATCCCCGATGTGTATTCGTAGTTGTTGATCAGAGGCTTGATGTCCTCCGGCGCCTGCGCGGCGGTGATGGTGAGCACGCCGTTTTCAACGCTGAACGGGTGGACGGAACTCGTCGGCCCGTAATTGGCGTCGATATACCATTGCAACTCACCATTGCTGCTCAATGTGCTGCCGTTCGGCGCGCCCCACGAGAAATTGGAATTCCAGGTGCCGTCCTGCCCGTCCCGAAGGCTCAGCGTGTTGAATTCGTCGGCGAAGGACAGCGTCATTCCGGACTTGTCTATCGGCAGTTCGAACTGGGCGGACTGCAACTTGTCGATGGTCGTATTCTTGAACACCAGGATCTCGTCAGATCCGAGGTTCAGCATCACGTTCGATTCCACCTGAACCATCTGCGAACGGACGGCATCGAACGAAGTGAAGTCATAGCCGTTAAGGCGCACCACATCGGTCGCACCGAAATCGAAGATAAGATCGCTCCCATTTCCTTTGGAGATGGCGAAAGTGTCGGCGCCGTCACCGCCGATCAGGACATCATTTCCCTTGCCGCCATCCAGCGTCTGATGACCCGACCCGCCCTTGATGATGTTGTCCAACGCATTTCCGAACGCATATCGATTGGCGCCGGTAACGACCAGGTTCTCGAAATTGTCGGGGAGCTTGTAGCTCATCCAGGTGTCGATCGTGTCGATCCCGGCCCCGGGATCTTCGACCGCCTTATTGTTGGTGGAATAGAGGTGATAGTAGTCATCGCCGGCGCCACCGTACATCGTGACATTGACGCCGGTGTCTCCCCAGAAGGAGTCGTTGCCTGAGGTGCCGTGCAGTTCGGCCCCGGCTCCGGTTGCCGAGAACCAATGACTGGACGCGCCGGTGTAGGGAAGAGGAATACCTTTGGCGTTTAAGACCGTGCTCATCAGAAATCCTTCCTCTTAGTGTCCGACCTGGTCAAGTCATTCGGCGCAGGGTCCGGCGACCGCTTTCAAAGCAACGTTGCAACGAACGAGATCGTTCCCGCGGAATCGTCATCCGATCCAAGATCGTATTGGCTATTCGGAGCACATACAATCAATAAAGAAGAGGGAAACTCGCTCTTAGTCGGATGCAATTTTTAATAAAATTGCGCATTTATGCGAAACCACGTCCTCTAGTGGGCACATAGCCATATTAGTTCGAATTGTTTCTTGAGGCGCGCGACTTTGATCGGAGGTCTGCGGGCAAGATAGCAATGTGACCAACTAAAGTGTCACGGGCCGTGCCTGCGGCCAGCCTGGCAGAAAAGCGAATTGGGAGATCGGAGGGCAATCGCCAGCCAGTCAAGGTACGCGCCGAGCCCACGACCGCGAAGGGCAGTTTAGACTTCGATCCTGCCTGCTTGAATGTCTGCCATCGCGTGGCCATTGGCGACCACCTGCTGATCGAATTTGAACCTTGGTTCCGATCTATCGGCTAATCTTCCCTGATAGCGTACCCTGCACCCCGAATGGTGCGGATCACGTCGGGCATGCGGCCGTTGTTGACGGCCTTGCGCAGCCGCCCGACATGCACGTCTACCGTGCGTTCGTCGATGTAGATCGTTTCGCCCCAGACGTTGTCGAGCAGCTGGCTGCGCGAGAACACGCGGCCGGGATGGCGCATCATGAATTCGAGCAGGCGGAATTCGGTCGGCCCGAGCCGGATCTCGCTCTTCTTGCGATAGACCCGGTGCGATTCTCGATCGAGCACGATGTCGCCGACCTTCAGCACGCTGGACAGCAGTTCCGGCTTGGCACGGCGCAGCAGCGCCTTGACCCTGGCCATGAACTCCGGTGTCGAAAACGGCTTGACCAGATAATCGTCGGCGCCGGTCGAGAGGCCCCGCACGCGATCGCTCTCCTCGCCGCGCGCGGTCAGCATGATGATCGGCAGCCGCTCGGTCTCGGGACGCATTCGCAGGCGCCGGCAGAGTTCGATGCCGGAAACCGCCGGCACCATCCAGTCGAGCA
This sequence comes from Mesorhizobium sp. M0047, assembly GCF_040323315.1. Taxonomy (NCBI): domain Bacteria; kingdom Pseudomonadati; phylum Pseudomonadota; class Alphaproteobacteria; order Hyphomicrobiales; family Phyllobacteriaceae; genus Mesorhizobium; species Mesorhizobium sp. M0047. The sequence continues at coordinate 61,161 of NZ_JAMYUW010000019.1, forward strand.
CCAGAAGGTCAGGCACGTTCTCCTGCAGCCGGATCTCGGCCTCGTCGCCGCGCGTCACGACCTCGACCTGATAGCCCTCGGACTCCAGATTGTAACGGAGCAGCACGCCTAGCGGCTCCTCGTCCTCCACCACCATGATGCGTGGCGCGATCATCGGCTGGTTACCTCTGTCGTCATGCCGCGGGCGCGGACATTGTCGTCTCGTCCTGTTTCGGACGATTGGCCGGCAGCTGCGTGCCGGTCAAAACATAATAGGCATTTTCCGCGATGTTGGTGACATGGTCGCCGATGCGCTCGAGGTTCTTGGCGCAGAACAAAAGATGCGTGCACGCGGTGATGTTGCGCGGGTCTTCCATCATATAGGTGAGAAGCTCGCGGAACACGGAGGTGTATTTGACGTCGATGCGTTCGTCGTCGGCACGCAGTTTCGCCAGCGCGGCGGCGTCACGCGCCGCATATTCCTCGATGACGCCCTGCACCTGGATCAGCACCAGTTGTGCCATTCCATCGATCGAGTGCGAAAGGTCGCGCGGCGTGACGCTGAGGCCGACAGTGCCGACACGCTTGGCGATGTTCTTGGCAAGGTCGCCGATGCGTTCGAGATCGCCGGCCATGCGGATAGAACCGACGACATGGCGCAGATCATCGGCCATCGGCTGCCGCTTGGCGATCAGCGTGATGGCGCGGTCGTCGAGCTCGCGCTGGCGCGCGTCCATGATCGCATCATCGGAGACGACGCGCTGTGCCAAGGCGTTGTCGGAATTCAAGAGCGCCTTGGTCGCACCGCCGACCATCGAGCTGGCGAGATCGCCCATGTCGCTGATGAGCTTGCTGATCTGACCGAGATCCTCGTCGAAAGAAGCGACTGTATGTTCGCTCATGATCCTGTTCCTCGTATGCCTGAGCTCAGCCGAAGCGGCCGGTGATGTAGTCCTGCGTGCGCTTCTCGCGGGGCGACGTGAATATCCTCTCCGTGCGGTCGAACTCGACCAGCTCGCCCAGATACATGAAGGCCGTCTGCTTCGATACGCGCGCCGCCTGCTGCATGTTGTGGGTGACGATGACGATCGTGTAATCGGCTTGCAACTCGTCGATGAGCTCCTCGATCTTGGCGGTCGACAGCGGGTCGAGCGCCGAAGCGGGCTCGTCGAGCAGGATGACTTCCGGCTTCACCGCTACGGTGCGGGCGATGCAGAGCCGCTGCTGCTGACCGCCGGAGAGGCTGAGGCCGCTGGCGTCAAGCTTGTCCTTGACCTCGGTCCAGAGTGCCGCGCGCTTCAGCGCCTGCTCGACGCGGCCGTCCATCTCCGACTTGCTCAGCTTCTCGTAGAGCCTGATGCCGAACGCGATGTTTTCATAGATCGACATCGGAAATGGCGTCGGCTTCTGGAACACCATGCCGATCTTGGTGCGCAGCAGGTTGAGGTCCTGCGAGCGGTCGAGAACGTTCTGGCCGTCGAGCAGCACCTGACCTTCGGCCGTCTGCTTGGGATAGAGCTCGTAGATGCGGTTGAAGACGCGCAGCAGCGTCGACTTCCCGCAGCCCGAAGGCCCGATGAAGGCGGTGACGCTGCGCTCCGGCAAGGACAGCGTAATGTCCTTCAGCGCCTTCGACTGGCCGTAGTAGAAGTTGAGGTTCTTGACCTCGATCTTGGCCTTGGCGGTGGCCTCGGCGGCGATCGTCATGTCTGGAGACAACATCTGGCTCATTTGTCCTCTCTGCGTCCGGTCAGGCTGCGCGCAACGATGCTGAGCGCAAGAACCGTCAATGTGATGATGAGTGCGCCAGTCCATGCCAGTTGCTGCCATTCCTCGTAGGGGCTGAGAGCGAACTGGAAGATGGTGACAGGCAGGCTGGCCATCGGCGCGTTGAGATTGCTCGACCAGAACTGGTTGTTGAGCGCCGTGAAGAGCAGTGGTGCCGTCTCGCCGGAGATACGGGCGATCGACAGCAATATGCCGGTGACAATGCCCGATAGCGCGGCGCGGTAGGCGACCGACTTGATGACCACCCAGCGCGGTGCGCCGATCGCGGTGCCGGCTTCGCGCAAGGCGTTCGGCACCAAATTGAGCATGTCTTCGGTGGTGCGTACCACCACCGGAATGACGAGGATGGCGAGCGCGACAGCACCGGCGATTGCCGAGAAATGCCCCATCGGCCGCACCATAAGTTCGTAGACGAACAGGCCGATGATGATCGACGGCGCCGACAGCAGGATGTCGTTGATGAAGCGCACCACGGTGGTCAGCCTGGAAAAGCGACCGTATTCGGCCATGTAGGTGCCGGCCAGCACTCCGATCGGCGTGCCGACGATGACGGCGATGATCGTCATGACCACGCTGCCATAGATGGCGTTGAGCAGGCCGCCGGCGTCGCCGGGAGGCGGCGTCATCTGCGTGAAGACGTCAAGGGACAGGCCGGCCGCGCCCTTGTAGACCAGCGCGCCGAGGATGAGCGCCAGCCAGGCAAGTCCGATGCCCGCCGCGGTGACACACAGCGTCATCATCACGGCATTCTTCCTCTTGCGGCTCTGGTGAAGCGATGTGGCTGTCGACATCGGTCAGGCTCCGGTGCGGGCGTCGATGCGCATCAGCATGTAGCGGGCGATGGCAAGGATCAGGAAGGTGATGACGAACAGGATCAGGCCGAGCGCCACCAGCGAAGAGGTGTAGAGGTCGCCGACGGCTTCGGTGAACTCATTGGCGATGGTCGCGGAGATCGTCGTTGCCGGCGCGAACAGCGAGGTTGAGATGCGGTGCGCGTTTCCGATGACGAAGGTGACCGCCATGGTTTCGCCCAGCGCGCGGCCAAGGCCGAGCATGACGCCGCCCATGATGCCGATCCTCGTGTAGGGAATGACGACGCGGCGGGTCACTTCCCAGGTCGTGCAGCCGATGCCGTAGGCCGATTCCTTTAGCACCGGCGGTACCGTGTCGAAGACGTCCTTGGTGATCGAGGTGATGAAGGGCAGCACCATGATGGCGAGGATCAGCGACGAGGTCAGCAGGCCGATGCCATAGGGCGGACCGGCAAACAGGCTGCCGAGGCCGGGAATGCCGTGGAACACGCCGATGATGAAGGGCTGCACGGTCGTCTGCAGGAACGGCGCCAGCACGAACAGGCCCCAGATGCCGTAAATGATCGAGGGGATGCCGGCCAGCAGTTCCACCGCCATGCCGATCGGCCGCCGCAGCGGGCGCGGGCAAAGCTCGGTGAGAAAGATGGCGATGCCGATGCCGAGCGGCACGGCGATCAGGATGGCGATGGCCGACGTGATGATGGTGCCGTAGATCGGTGCCAGCGCGCCGAATTTCTCCGTCACCGGATTCCAGCTTTCGCTGGTCAGGAAAGAGAAGCCGAAGGTCGACAGGGCTTGCCAGGATCCGGCAAACAGCGAGATCGCGACGCCGCCAAGCAGGACCAGCACCAATATGGCGGCGGCCCGGGTCATCCCGTGGAAGATTGCGTCGGTCAGCGCGAATCGTCTGACGATCGCGTCGCGCGAACCTCGAATGGCTGGCAAGGCTTCCTGGACAGCGCTCATGTGAAGCTCGGCTCTTTGAGTTGAGGGAAAGGAGCGCCGCGCCGCGGCGCTCCTTCGAAGGATGTTACTCGCCTGCGAAGACCGGCTTCCCGTCGGCCTGGATGTCGGCCTTCCAGGAGGTCTTGATCAAGTCGACGACGCTGTCGGGGATCGAGACATAGTCGAGCGCCTTGGCGGTATCCTTGCCGTCCTTGTAGGCCCAGGCGAAGAACTTCAGCGCTTCGCCGGTGGCGGCGGCATCGTTGGGAACCTTGTGGATCAGCACCCAGGTCGAAGCAGCGATCGGCCAGCTGGTGTCGCCGGGTTCGTTGGTGATGATGACGTTGAAGTTCTTCGCGCCTTTGAAATCGGCATTCGAAGCAGCCGCGCCGAAGGATTCGAGCGACGGCTCGACGACCTTGCCGGCGGCATTCACCAGCTTGGAGTAGGAAAGGCTATTCTGCTTGGCATAGGCATACTCGACGTAGCCGATGCCGCCGTCGGTCTGCTTGACGGTATTGGCAACGCCTTCGCTGCCCTTGGCGCCGACGCCAGTTGGCCATTCGACGGCTGTGTCCGAACCGACCTTGTCCTTCCAGTCAGGCGACAGCTTGACCAGATAGTTAGTGAAGTTGAAGGTCGTGCCCGAGCCGTCCGAGCGATGCACGACGGCAATCGCGGTGGACGGCAGGGTCAGGTTCGGGTTCAGCGCCTTGATCGCCGCATCATCCCAGGTGGTGATGGCGCCGAGGTAGATCTGGGCCAGGGTCGCGCCGTCAAGAACAAGTTCGCCCGGCTTGATGCCGGTCAGGTTGACGATCGGCACGATGCCGCCCATCACCATCGGGAACTGCACGAGGCCGTTCTTTTCCAGGTCGGCGTCGGACATTGGCTTGTCGGTGGCGCCGAAGGTCACGGTCTTGGCGATGACCTGCTTGATGCCGCCGCCCGAACCGATCGACTGGTAATTGAGGCCGACGCCGGTGTCTTTCTTGTAGGTGTCGGCCCATTTGGCGAACACCGGATAGATGAAGGTCGAGCCGGCGCCGGAAAGATCAGCTGCCATTGCCGCGGAAAGGGTGAAAGTGGACGCCGTAGCCATTGCGATCGCAACGGCCGCCGAGCGGATGAAATGTCTCATGTGGCCTGCTCCTGTTCGGAAGATGGTCTCTCGGCGCCATTCCTCTCGGCGCCCGCTGAGGCCAATAGCCTTCGATTATTACAGTCGCATGACAGTTTGATGTCACCCCGGTAACGCATGATCGGGATGAACAAATTGTGGCCTGACCAGCACTCCTGATGGAGCCCGGCTTTGTCCTCGAAATCAGGGACTTGCTGCGTTTGGCCCGAGGCTGGCCGGCGTTTTGGGATTAGCCGGCCTTATAAAAAAGCCGGACGGGAGCGCGTTGCTCGCGGCCACGATGTCGTGGCCGGGCCATCGCCGAAAAACAGGGTCCGTTGGGGTAGGTTGACGCTGTTCCATGCTGGCGGTCGCTGCTCCCGCCCGTAACTGGGAAGAGCGGAATTCGAATATGGCCATTGTCTTGATCAGGCACAGTTTTGATATGGTGCGATCGCGCCATAGTGCTGCGCGTGGGACGCGTCGCGAATCTTTGCCTGGTTCTCGCGAACCGGCACGGCGAGAACCCCTTACCCGGCGTTACGCTGAACTTGGCGGCTGGCGCCGATCCAGCGCTCGACCTTCTCGAGCAGGGCCCTGGGGCTGATCGGCTTGGACAGGTAGTCGTCCATGCCTGCCTCCAGGCAGCGTTCGCGATCGCCTTTCAGCGCATGCGCGGTGACGCCGACGATCGGCACATGAGTGCCGGTTTCTTCCTCCAGCCGGCGAATGGCGGCGGTCGCCTCCAACCCGTTCATCTCCGGCATCGAGACATCCATCAGGATCATGCACGGATTGAGCCGGCCGAAGGCGTCGAGCGCCTTGCGGCCATTGCCGACGATCTCGAAACCGAAACCGGTCTCGCCGAGAATCTGGGTGAACACCATCTGGTTCACCTCATTGTCTTCTGCCACCAGGATATCCAGCCTGTCGTCTCGACCCGTCGCGAGCAGCCGAGGGCGTAGCGAGGGAGGCTGCAGCAGCGCCCGCTGTTCTGCCGGCGCGGACGGCTGTGGTGGCACCATATCGCCCGAAGGGACGGTGCCTGCGAGCGGCAGGGCGTCGCTGCCGGTCGTGTTGTGGCGATGCCGCTGGATGGTTGCGACCAGCGTTTCCAGCAGCACCGATGAGCGCGCCGGCTTGATCAGTTGGGCATCGATGCCGAGATCGCGATAGCCGGTGTTGGCGAGCGACTGGTCGACCGAGGTCAGCATGATGATCGGCGTGCCGGCAAGGCCGGCGGTGTTGCGCACGATCCGCGCCATTTCGGCGCCGCTCATCTCAGGCATCTGGTAGTCGAGCACGACGCAATCGACCGGCACGCCATAGGCAGCGGCGGCGATCAGCACCTTGAGGCCCTCGGCGCCGCTCTCGGCCGCGCAGGAATCGAACGTCCACGATGTCATTTGTTCGGTCAGGATGGCTCTGTTGACCGCGTTGTCGTCGACGATCAGTACGCGCGCGCCGGTCACGTCGATCGGCATGATGCGTTGCCCGTTCTGCTGTCCGGCACTCGGCAGCGTGACCGTGAACCAGAAGGTCGAGCCCTTGCCTTCGGCGCTCTCGACACCGATGTCGCCGCCCATCAGCTCGACGAGCCGCGAAGTGATGGCAAGGCCGAGGCCGGTTCCCTCGTGCCGCCTCGTCGACGAGGTGTCGACCTGGCTGAATTTCTCGAACACCAGTTTCAGTTTTTCCTCGGGGATGCCGATGCCCGTATCGGTGACCGAGATGGTGAGCTTCGTTCCGGTTGCAACCCTCTCGCCTGTGACGTCGACCAGCACATGACCTTCGTCGGTGAATTTCACTGCATTGCCGAGCAAATTGGTGACAATCTGCCTGATGCGGCCGACATCGCCGACAAACAGGCTCTCGAGGCGAGGCTCGACGCGCACGATGAGCTCGATATCCTTCTCCTTGGCGCGTGTCGACACCAGTGTCGCCACATCCTCGATCGCCTCGGCAAGATTGAAGGGCGCCGGATCGAGCACCAACTGACCGGCGTCGATCTTGGAGAAGTCCAGGATGTCGTTGATGATGGTGAGCAGCGCGTTGCCCGATTTCACGATGATGTCGGTAAACGTCTTCTGCTTCGGGTCGAGATCCGATTTGGCCAAGAGTTCGGCCATGCCGAGCACGCCATTCATCGGCGTACGGATCTCGTGGCTCATATTGGCGAGAAATTCCGACTTGGCGCGGTCGGCGAGAACGGCGCGCTGCCGCGCTTCGCGCAGTTCGACCTCGCGCGTCTTCAACTCGGTGATATCGGTGGTCGAGCCGATCAGGTAGAGCGAGCCATCGGACGCGATCATCGCCCCCTTGCGCGCGAACTGATGCCGGACGCTGCCGTCGGCAAGCGTCACCGTCTCCTCGGCCTCCTGGGTCTCACCGGTGCGCAGCACCGCAAGGTCGCTGTCGACGAAGGCTTCGCCATCCGACCCGAATATCTCGATATCGGTCTTGCCGATCGCCTCGTCCTTGCCGAAGCCCGTGAGATCGCTCCAACCCTTGTTGACGTAGAACTGCCTGAGGTCGGAGCGCTTGGCGTAGATCGATACCGGCACGTTGTCGATCAGGCTGCGGAACACCTCGTTCTCGCGCATGCTTTCTTCCAGCGCGCGCTCGCGCGCCTTGACATCGGTGATGTCGGTGCTGGAACCGACCAGATGCACCGATCCGTCCAGCGCCACCAGCCGGCTCTTGCGCGTCATCAATTGTCGAACCGTGCCGTCGCGATGGGTGACAGGTTCCTCGACCTCCCTGACGGCGCCGGTCACGGCGACTTGTGTGTCGTCATCGCTGTAGCCATCGGCGTCCTGCACTCCGAACAGCTGGCGGTCGGTGCGGCCAATGACATCCTCCTTGGCAAAACCTGTGACCGCGCACCAGGCCTTGTTGACGAACTCGATGCTCAAGTCCTGCGCCTTGATGAAGGCGGCGACCGGGAGCTCGTCCAGCACATGCCGGAACAGATCGATCTGGCGCATCGAGTCGCGCAACGCCGCCTCGCGGCTCTTGATCTCGGAGATGTCGACGCGAACACCGATGAATGTGCCATCGACGGTCCGCATGTCATAGACCTGATACCAGCGGCCATCGGGGTTGTGGCGCTCGAACGAGGAATTGGGCAAGCGGTAGCGGGCGAGGATCGCATCCAGCCAGCGATCGGGATCGTCGTCGTAGAGCTTGTCGACTTGCGGATCGCCGCTGCTGCGGAAATAGCCGTTGGCATGGCCGAGGACGAGCGCCTCGCGCAATGTGCAGCCGGGCTGCCATGCCGGCTTCAAAGCCGGAAGCGTATCGTGAATCTTGCGGTTGGCGAACACGAACCTGTCGTCGCGATCGTAGATGATTACGGCCGCCGGCAAGGATTCCAGCACGCTGGCGAGGTGCTTGCGCGCATCCTCGGCTTCGGTCTCGCGGCGCTTCATGTCGGAAATGTCGAACAGGAAACCGGCAACGTAATTGCGGCCGCTGGCCATGCCGACGCGGCTTTTCCTGACGATGCGCGAACGGCTGGCGCCGTCGGCCTCGAAATTTTCTTCCACTTCGTACGGGCGTCCACTGGCAAGCACGTCCCGTTCGCTCTGCTCGAAAAGCGCGACAGCGTCCGTCGGCAGGAAATCGCCGCCGGGCCTGCCGAGCATGGCTTGCGGCGTCTGGCCAAACAAAGCGGCGAACGCCTCGTTGACGAAAACGAAGCGCAGATGGTCGTCCTTGACGAAGATCGGATCCTTGACGGCATTGATCACCGCTTCGGCCAGTCGCGTTTTCTCCAGCGCGTCGGCAACCTCGGCCTCGCGATTCTTCATGTCGGTGACGTCGACATAGGAGATCAGCCGCTTGCCGCCGGCCAGCGGCGCCATCGACGATATCAGCGTGCGGCCGTCATTGCGCGGGAACTGCCGCGATCCGGCGGTGCCCGCCCTGATTTCCGCCTCGCGCTCGGCGATATGCCGCTGCCATGCCGCGTCTTCGGAGCCAAACGGGTCGATGTCACGGCTGGCATCCATCAGGTCGCGAAAGCTGCAGCCGATCTCGGCGCGCCGAGCGTCGATCTGCCAGAAATCGTAGAAGGCACGGTTGATGACTTCGGCGCGCATATCGGCATCGAGGACGAGGATGCCGATCGGCATCTGATCGACCATGGTGCGGAGATTGGCGAAGGTCTCGGCGACCTTGGCGTTGGCGCTCTCGATCTCGGCATCGCGGTGCTTGATCTCGGTGACCTCATAGTAGGTCAACAGCCGCTTGCCCCCGGACAGCGCTGTCACCGAGAACATCATCGTCCTGCCGTCGGCATGGGAAAACTCGCGAGGCGCTACGGAACCGGCGTGAATCTCCTCGATGCGGGTGGCGAGGTAGCGCCGCCATTGCGGTTCGTCGATGTCGCCGTAGATGCCGTTGCGGCGGTTGAGTTCCATCAACAGGCTGAACGGAGCGCCAACGGTCAAGGCACCGTCGGGAATCCCGGAAAGGTCGCGATAGGCCTTGTTGACGATCAACGTGTCGAGCCTGGCGTCGAGAAGCACGACGCCCATGTGCATGGCGTCCATCGTCCGCTCGAGATCGACCAGATGCTGCTCGAGTTCGCCGCTCGCCGATGGTCCCTGCCGCGGGGTTTGGAAGGCACCGGCCAGTGCCGTGACATTGCGGCCGATGCCGCGATAACCGATGAATTTACCCTCGCCGTCGAACCTTGGAAAGCCTGATGTCAAAACCCAGCGGCAGTCGGCGCTGCCACCTTTCAGTTCATAGACGAAGTCGCGAAACGGCCGGTGCGCCTGCAGATCCTCCAGATGGGCGGCGCCGCTGCGGTCGCCGTTCAGAACCTGGTTGAGGAAGTCGAAGCGAAAGCGGCCAAGCACGTTTGCCGGATCGAGGCCGGTGGCTGCCTGGTAGTTTTGCGAGAGCCAGGAGAAGCGCAGTTCGGCATCGATCTCCCAGACCCAGTCCGAACCGGCTTCGACCAGTTGGCGAAGCACGTCGACCGAATCCATACCAGTGGCGGGCGATGATGCATCGTCGCCACGCGCTGTGGGTTTGCGAGGTCCACGCATGCCGCGCGCGCCGGTTGTTTCGTCCGCTTCCGCCATGCAATCCCACCCCGACAACCCAAGGCCGAACCCTCCTCCGCGGTTCGTCGGCGGAATGTGCCCGATAAGCATTAACGATCCGCTAACCATAACGGATTCGTCGGACAAATTGGTCGACGCGAGTGCGTTGTTCCATCCGGTTGTCGGCGGGACTGAAGCCGTTATATAAGCGCTAGCAGGGGTAATGCTGATGTCTGGATGGATCGTGCCTTTTTTCATGGGGCTGGCGCTGCTTTTGGGCAGCGGCTGCTCGCGCAGTTATGATGGCACCGTCGTCATCCCGAGGCCGCTCGATGTCCGGCGATTCTGGGACCGGCCACCCCCGAATGTCGACTACGGGCCTTCCGAGGTCGAGAACAGTGCCTTTCCGGTGGCGCCACAACCGTCGAGGCGATTTTCCGACCGCAAAGTGATGACGCATGCCGCGCCGAGACGGCACCAGACGAGCCTGCCCGCGTCAGCCTCCCTGTCTACCCCGGCGAAGCCGCTGGTATGCAGGAACGTCAGCGAACCCGGCAAGAGAGCTCGCATGGTCTGCGACTAATGCATGTCGCCCAAAAGTGACCTCGGTTTTGGGAAAACGACATGCATAAAAACAATACCTAAAGCGCGTCGCCTGAATCCGTTCAACCGCGACGCGCTTTAGATCGCTTTCAAACAACAAGCGATCGGCAAATAGCTTGGGCGAACTGCCTCACAGCGAGGCTGCACCCTTTTTCGGCTGTTTCGCACCGAGCTTGTCGAGTGCAAGACGAACCTGACGCAAATCGTCCTGCCAGCCATCATCGTCGTCCATCGGGCTCTCCGTGGCCGCCCGCTGCAGCCCGCGCGCCTCGGATTCGATCTCGCGCAGTTCAGCGATTTTCTGTTCGGTGGTCAGGGAGTCGTCTTCGACGATCTCCAGCACCCGCATTTCCCTGAACGTGGCCATGGCGTTTCTCCTGGCTGATGTCGATCACAACGCTGTGAACGCCTCTCTGTTCCGGATCGCAACAGGGTTCGCTGCAATAGCGTTTGACAGTCGCAAGCCTTGAAATTCACGCGGTATCTGATGGCCGCCGGCACCTCGGTGTAGGGCTCGCGCGTGTCGAGTGGGGCCATCTGGTCGGTTTCAAGGCTGGCGTTCGCTCAGCGCGTAGGGGTGGCAACGATCGTCGAAGGCCTGCGGCGCGAGGAGCCCGTGATAAACCGCCGTTGCCGCCGGTTGGTCTTGAAACCTTTGCCCCGTCTTCGGAGTTGAATGGCCTAAGGAGAACGCAGATGTCGATCCACTTCACGGTCTCGGACCTGACAAGAAATCTGTTTCACTCGCTGGGGCTGGAGCCAAGGCCTCTCAACCCCGAGCAAAGCCTGTTGCTGGAATGCTATCTGGCCGGCCGGGTTCCGGAGTCGGCTTGGAACGACTATGTCTTCGAAACGCCTGACCTTGCCCGGCATGCCGAAGCAAGGCGCAGCCACCACTAAGCCGGCATGGGATTAACTGTGCGCACCGCTACGGCACAGCGGCGTGCGCTGATTGCAGGCTCACTTGGGAGAAGAGAACTGCAACGTGAACACTTTGCCGGCAATTCCTTGCGCCAGCTTCGGCGAAAGCGTCAGCGGCAGACAGTTCTGCAAGGCCGTTGTTGCGGCGTCGACAAACGAGTTTTTCGCCTTGGCATCGCCTTCCACCTTGACGGCCGTCGGCCTCGGTGGGCCGATCAGCGTGCCGTCCCGCTTGAAGCTGAAGCTCAAGGTTACGCTGGCGGTTCCGGCGTCCGCCGGTGGTGTCCAGCATGCCTGGATCGCGGTCCCGACATCGTTCATGGTGTTGAGTTCAGCCGCATTTGAAGAATGAACGGCGCTCGCCAGCATCATGCCCGCAGCGGCAAGCCACCTCGCAACGCTATTCATCGCCAGCCCTCATCTCACGCCTGACCGACAATCCATGCCGGACTGCCAAAATGGATGGTAGGGCCAAAGCAAGCGATGACAATATCTGTCGGCAAAAAGTTGACGCCAAAAATGCGACACCGAGGCTCGTGTGGCCTGATCGCGGCTAGATCGCGCGGCGATGGCGCACGAAAGCAAAAAGGCCGGCGTTGCGCCGACCTTTCCTTCCACTCGGCGCCAGTACATCCGTGGTCGCGGGGTGAATTGCTGGCAGTAGACAGGGCTTTGGTTAACGAATCCCTAACCTTGGACCTTGGCCTGCGACTTCACATAGGCGATGTAACCGCGCACGTCGCCGGCCGGCTCGCTATAGGCATTGCCGAGCTTCTTCTCGATCGCCGCCACGTAGTCCTTCGCCCATTTGGGCAGGACGTAGTCGATGACGGCCAGGAATTCGAGTGTCGCCGCCAGGCGGATGTCGGCGATGGATGGATTCTTGCCGCCGATGAACGGCTTGCCGTCCCTGAAGAAGCTGTGAAAGACTTCCAGCGGCTCGGCGATCGCGGCCATCGCGGCCTTCTGGGCTTCGGTCTTCTTGTCCGGGTGGGCATCGCTGTGACCGACCTCGCCGGCATATTGCGGAAAACCGAGAAACGGATAGGTGGCGCGCGCCACATAGGGGTAGAGCGTACCAACCAGGTAGAACATGGCGCTATCGATCATCGCCCGCTTGGCCGGCGCCTTCGGATAGAACTTCTCCAGCCCGTGCTTGTTGGAGAGGTATTGCATGATCGCGCAGCTTTCCCACAACACGCCCCTGGGGAGGCCCTTGTCCTCGATCATCGGCGTTAAATGGGCGGGGTTTCGCGCCATGAATTCCGGTGAGCGGGTCTGACCCCAGGCATCGGTCTCGGCGGCATCCAGCCCGGCCGCGCGCGCAAACACCCGAACCGTCATGTTGTTGACGCTGGGCTTCAGCATGCTGAGCTTCACGCCAGGCCTCTTCGCTAGCTTCGCTTTGGCTCTTGGGGCGGCTTTTGCCGTCGCCTTGACGGCGGGCTTGGCAGTTGTCTTGGCCGCTGGCTTTGCCGCAGCTTTTGCAGTCGGCTTGGCGGCCGCTTTGGCCGCGGGTTTCCTGGCATTGTTCGTCGCTGTCTTGGCCATATGTTCCTCCCTCTGGTCTGTTCAGTATGGGTTCTTCGGTGCCCGGTCTTCCGACAAGGTTGCGCGGGAACGCTCGACGAGCGACTGGATCGCATCGGCGAGGTGCACTTCCGCGATGTTGTAGTCGCCGCGCGCGACACGCAGCCTGTGCGCTTCCATCAGCACGTCGGCATGGGTGAAGCCGGCCGGCGGCTCAAAGCGGTAGGAGGCCAGTTCGATCAGCAGGCCGAGCGGATCCTCGAAATAGATCGAATCCATGAAGCCGCGGTCCTTGACGCCGCTGTGCTTGATGGCGCGCGCGTCGAGCCGGGCGACCGCCTGCAGGAAAGTGACGCGCGACACCGAAAAGGCGATGTGGTGGACGCAACCCGGATCGGTCGGCGTGCGCCGTTTCTCCGGCACGCGGCTCTCATCGGTGAAGATAGTGATCAGCCGGCCGTCGCCCGGATCGAAATAGAGATGGCTTTCGCTCGCCTTGTCGAGGTTGGGCTGCTCGAAGATGAACGGCATGCCGAGCACGCCTTCCCAGAAATCAATCGAGGTCTGGCGCCCTGCGCCGACCAGCGTGATGTGATGAACGCCCTGCGATTGCAGTTTCTGCATTGGCCTTCTCCCCGTGGCATCGACCGCCCGTCCGGATCTGCCCGGCACCCGGCGTTCTCGGCGTCGGCGGAGCCGTGCCCCAGGATCCATGATGCGATGCTAAAGCAATCGGCCCTGCTGCGCCAGAAGCGACGAAAGTGGCGACGCAAAGGGTAATGCGGGCCGGCTAGCCGTCAGCACTTGCGCGGTGAGGAAGATTTGCGGGCCCCGCTGCGGGACTTGCCCGGCGTCGCCAGCACAGAAAGTAGCGTGCTGCGACCGGATATTGGCGCTACACGCTACGCATTTGGAGGTCGAAATCGGGATATCCAGCCGGTGCGGTCGAACGGAAAGGTGTACCCGACTTACGAACCGCTGCTGTTAACCGTCGTGCCGATATTCGTGAACATGCCGTTGAGCGAATTGCCCAGCGCGCCGGCGCCGGTGATGATCGCCAGCGCGATAAGAGCCGCGATTAGGCCATACTCGATCGCGGTCGCGCCAGACTCGTCCCCGGCGAAACGGTAGATTATTTTCCGCATTTCAATCTCCTGCGCTACTAAAGGCAGCACTAATATACCCCCCTTGAGTTGCGGGGCAGTTAAGGTTCTCGGTTGCGAGTCCGTTAATATTTGCCAGAGAAATGAAATGAAGACTGGAGCCGCGGATGCCATCGAGTTCTTCAAGGTTGCCGCCACATGGTGGGGCGCTCGGGATGGAGCGACGGTATGCTGCAAAATTTATTGAAATCCTTGGTACGCCCAAGGGGAATCGAACCCCTGTTCCCGCCGTGAGAGGGCGGCATCTTGGATATTCCTGAATAACTTTGGTCAGCCATACACGTTTGATTTCATAGGGCAATGTACGCTATTGTGCATAGGCGACTATCTGCGATTGGGCGGGTTTGTTGCAACGAAATTGGCAACGAATCTTCGGAGCGTATATGGCGCAGCGCCGCAGCGTATTATCCAGCCGAACCAGTCGGGCGGCTCTTTCTTACTCGGATGCGCCCGAATGGGAGATCATCAATCCCGGCTTGCGGTTGGGTTATAGGCGCGGCCGCGGAAGTTACGGCCGTGGCGGCTCTTGGCTGGCAGCTTCGCGCTCGAGCGACGGCACTCGCGTCCAGACCAAGCTGGGCCGCGCCGACGATCTCATCGCCGCCGACGGTTCAGGCATCCTTTCTCACGAGCAGGCAAAGGACGCGGCTCGCGGGTGGCTCAAATCGCTGAAGGCTGGCAACGACGCGCCCGCAGCGCTGACTGTGAATGATGCGCTCGATCGGTATTTCGAAGCACGCGCCGCCGAGGGCATGAAGTCGATAGCGGATGCGAAAACAAGGGCGGCGTTCCACATTCGGGCAAAGCTCGGCTCGTCGAAGGTAGCGGATCTGTCGATAGAGAAGGTTCGCGCCTGGCGCGACGGCATGGTTTCGGCCCAGAAGCGGTTGCGCACCGGCAAGTTCGCCGAAAAGGCGAATATCGTTACCGTGGACCTATCGGACCCCGAGACTATCCGCCGTCGCCGCGACACCGCCAACAGGACATTGACGACTTTGAAGGCTGCGCTCAATTGGGCTTTCAACAATCGGCTTGTGGCGGACGACGCCGCTTGGCGCCTGGTGAAGCCGTATCGCGGCACAACTGCCGCGCGGGTCCGCTTCCTCTCGCCGGCTGAACAGAAAGCGTTGATCGCCGCCAGCAACGGGGCAATTCGCGATCTCGTGTCGGCCGCCTTGGTCACCGGCGCCCGTTTTGGCGAGCTCGCCCGGCTGCAGGTGTCGGACTATGACGCGGTCAATAAGTCCGTCTTCATTGCCGAGAGCAAAAGCGGCAAGCCGCGGCACGTTCCGCTTCCTGCCGGCGGCGCAGAGCTATTCGAAAGGCTCGCGCGCGACCGCCCAGGCACTGAGGCGCTGCTTCGGCAGGAGAGCGGTGCGGCCTGGGCACCGTCCACTTACAATCGGCCGTGGAAAGCACTGCTCAGTCAGGCCAAACTGTCGGACGTAACGCTGCACGAGATCCGGCACACCTACGCCAGCACAATGGTTCGAAACGGCGCGCCGCTGATCGTGGTTGCCGAAGCGCTCGGCCATAGCGACACCAGGATGGCCGAGAAACACTACGCGCATTTGGCGCCGTCATATGTAGCCGACACGATCAGGCGGCTTGCACCGGACATCTAAAACTCGCCCCCTGTACTAATTTGTAGACCCGCCATGACTCGGGCGGAGATACATGCCCTTGAGACTTAAATAGAGAGCCTTCCGATCGATTGTCCGATTGATCAGGTTGACGAGTAGGTCGTGGCGCATATCAATCGTGAACGGCTGTCGATACGGGGCGACACGATCTGATCGGTTCTTTTCAAACCAATTGATCACAAGAATGCAGAAATCGAGCGACAAGATGGATTCGCGACCATCTATGAGGTCGCTTCTCGCTGCAGCTTTTTCCGCGTCGGTGCCTCTGAAATCATACTGCACGTCCTCCTGATATGTGTGGTCGAAAAAATTGCCGAGAAACGGCTCCGCATTCAGGTTGAACAGCAATAGGGCGCAAATCTTTACGTGAGACAGATCCTTGGTTTTTTCATCAGTCTCTTCCTCGAGCCATTTTTGGTGGTCTGCCACCCATTGCGCGTGGATCTGTCGCGTGACGTTTGGAACAAATTCGGCTTCCAGCCCGTGGACTTTGAAATTGGCGTAGCAAAACGCGCGAAAATCGTAATTGAAGCTTTCGTAGTCAGAAAGCCATTCATCTAATTTCTTTTCGTGAAAAGGAATCATAGTCGGCGGAAACTCCTCGCGCGCCCCAAATAGCAAGAGGGCGAAGGTTGTTAAACCTTCGCCCTCTAAAAGCAAATAGCAATAAGGGTTTATGAGGCGGTATTATGCGTCTCATTCACCAATTCAGCGGTGGAAAGATAGCCCAGGGTCGCATCAGGATTTTCTTTGATCACAGCGCGGCCATTTCCATAGAGCTTCTTGAAACGCGATATGTCGCGCGGAAGTGGCTTCCGCTCGTCACTCTTTTGGACATTGGCTTCTTCGATCATGTTCATTCTCCCGGTCCCTTCGCCCCGCAGGGATGCGCAAGTGGGCTGCGCCATACAAGCAACGCACATATTTGTCAATTTTCTGCAAACATGCAACGCACAATCGCAACGCGAATAATGCGTATGTGGTGATTTGGTTGCCAATTTGGTCAATTGCCGAAAAAACGCGAATTAAATTTCGTCCACGTTTCGCAGGCAGTTCGGCAACTACGCGCCCGTGTACACGTTAATTTGCCTATCGTCGCTACGATTTTTCAGTTCGTAAGATGGAGGTTGGTGGTCGTCGAACAGCAGCCTGGCTTTTGTCATCATTTTGCTAACACAGCGTCTCGCAAGCAACGCCGTCGCCATCGCGGTCCAGCTTGCCACCCCACGGACAATTGCTGAGATACCATTGGGCCTCGTCGCACGAGCTAATTTGCGAGCATTTCCGCCGCGGTTGGCATGAGTAGCTTTGCGCTACCTGCCCGCTGATGATGCCGCGCGGCTGGCTGGTAGTCGTCCGAACACCGCCGTCTCCATGCCCGGCGCGCCACTCCCAAGGCGGCTGAAATGCGCCGACCCACAGCCCGACCTTCGCAGCCTCGGCCTTCGCCTGCTGCGCTGAATAGGCGCCATGGCTGTATTTGGGCCAGTCGAGCGCCTGGCCGTGCTCGACCATCCATGCGGCAACGCTGGCGCCATCGGCGCGCCGGCAGTCGCCCACGAAGCGGTTGTAGCGGTCCCACGCGACAAAGGTGCATGTGACCGGCCTCGAGGCGGCCAAGAAGCCGTCGAGTGCTGCCGCGGCCTTCGCACCGCACCGATAGCGAACGCCCTTGGCGTCGTCGCATTGCTGGGCTGACTCGGGAGCGTCAATGCCGTTGAAGCGGATGCGCTGGCCGTGAATCTCGATCGTATCGCCGTCGATGACCGAGGCGACGCCAGCGATCGGCTCTGGCGATCGACCAATCCAGCGGGATACGTTCAGGTCGGGTGCGCTTTCACTGTGCTGCACGACGAACTGCGTCACGAAGGCGGCAATCGCCGCCACCGTCACGAAGACAAGCCGCTTCGGAATTCCTGCCAGCAGACGCGCACGTCGCCGCTGCGCGCCTCTCCGCTTGCGCCATTGATCAGACTGATTGTCGTGGCGGGATCTGTCCACGTCTCTTAACTCGCCAGAGAAGTTTGGAGCCAATCGATGAAGTGTGGGACGTTCGCCAATCCAGCCTTGATCGCCTCCAGCGTTAATGCCTTTGTAGCCTCTGCCGGAAGAGATTTGATTTGCTCGATCAGCTTGGATTTGACGGTCGACGGCGCGGTGGACTTCTCGACGTGGCTAATCAGAAGTGCCTTTATCGTGTCTTCATGTAGGCGAACGGTGACAACCCCGAGGATGGCG
Source organism: Mesorhizobium sp. M0047 (assembly GCF_040323315.1). Lineage (NCBI taxonomy): Bacteria > Pseudomonadati > Pseudomonadota > Alphaproteobacteria > Hyphomicrobiales > Phyllobacteriaceae > Mesorhizobium > Mesorhizobium sp. M0047. The sequence continues at coordinate 78,960 of NZ_JAMYUW010000019.1, forward strand.
GACAATCCGCCGTCGTCAGTCAAAAAATCTAGACCCGCCGCGGTAATTCTCGACGCTGTCGGTCCAGGCGGGCCGTTCAACAGCCTATGCCACTTAGTCTCAACCAAGCCGTGCTCAGTCAGATACCAAAGGTTCGCGGTGAAGGTGGGAACATCGACGCCTTCGATAACTGGAAAGTTGCGCATAGAATCAGGGTAAACGCCTGACAGATTTTGCAACAGCTTGAGTTGCAGTGCCCGATCGAGTTTCATGATGGCTCCTATGCCGACCAGCCGGGCCAGGTGCTGTCGATCATCGGCGCGCCGGCGCAGTAGTAATCATCGACGAACCGCCCGGTGGCCCTGTCCCGGCACCGCCACATTAGCGCATAGTTCTGTCCGTAAAATTGGTCCCAGGCCACGCCGTAAGCCGAGGGGGGCGGGCGGTAATATCCTCCGCCGCCATTGTTGGCGGCAACAGCAACCGCCGCGCCACCTACAGCGGCCACCGCTATTCCAGTCGCCACAGCATTGTCAGCCTGTACAAGCCGCATGCATTTGTCCGCCGTCGCGCCGCGGCGGACTAGCAGAGCTGCTACTCTGTTTCGATATTGCTCATCGGTGCTGGAGGCCAAAGCATGGCACAATGCCACGGTATTCATTGCCGTGAGATCGCTATCGGATACAACAGGACTGGTTGAGCAGCCGGCCAAGCACAGCGCCGCGCCCGCAAGAAACAACAGTTTTCTCATTTGATTTCCCCCGACTAAATAATGAGGCAGCTTCGGGTCGGGAGTCCAGCGATTTTGTTTCTTCTTTGCGGTCGGTCAACCGTCCAGTGGCTCAGTAAGGCCAGTAGCGCAACCAAACCGCCAGCCGCTCGTTGCCTCTATGCTGGGTTGATCCCTAGCCACCTCTTGGCCCGCCCCTGGTACCCATTCCCGGCGGGCTCTTTTTGCATGGAACCGAGTGTTCAAGCCAGCCGGCTCCGGCTGGCGGACTTTCCTATTTCCGTCGTGGAAACTGAATGACCTTTGCCTCGGCCTCCGGCTCCAGCGGCTCATGCCCCGGCTCCTCATGCCAAAACACCTGCCGCAAGTCGCGCTGATCGACCCGTTGCCCGCAGTTCGGGCAGTTGTAGAAATGGCCATCTTCCCTGATGAGGTCGCCGCCGTGCAGCTTGCCGGGGATCAGTGGGCCTAGATCGGATAGCTTCGTCATCGCTACCGAACTTTCAATTCGTCTAAAATGTTCCGGGAACTATTTTAGCACATGCTGATTGAATCGCGGCTGTGAGTTCTGTGCATGCGTTTGAAGTTCGTCGCGCCCCTTATGCCGACCCTTGTTGAGCAGCCCCCTGAGGGTGATGGCTGGATTCACGAGGTGAAGTTTGACGGCTACCGATCGCAAATGATCATCGATGAAGACGGGACGAGGATCTTCACGCGCAACGGCCATGACTGGACGGAGAAATATCGCGACCTGGTGAAAGAGGCGGCGAGCCTCGGCGCGGCGAGCGCGATCGTTGACGGAGAGATCATCGTTCTGAACGAAGCCGGCCTGTCCGACTTCGGCGAACTGCGCAAGGCGATCACGCGCCGGCAGCACGATCTCTATTTCGTCGCCTTCGATTTGCTGCATCTCAATGGCCACGATCTGCGCGACATAGCGCTGGACGAGCGCCGCGAGATCCTGGCGAGTATGATCGAGCCTGGCGGGCGCATCCAGTTCAGTGAACCGCTGCCGGGCGAAGCCAAGGCGATCTTCCATCTGCTCGACCAAGCCGGCCTCGAGGGCATGGTGTCGAAGCGACGCGACAGCAAATACCGCAGCGGGCCGTCGACCAACTGGCTGAAGGCGAAATGCTATTCGGTCGACGAATACGAACTGCTGGGTGTCGAGCGCGAGGCGGGCAAGCCGGCGTTCGCTCTGATGGCCGAGCGTGGCACCGGGCGCTACGTCGGTTCGGCCTTCATCAACTCCAGCCGCGCCATCCGCGAGCGGCTATGGAAGCGCGTCCAGGAGCACGCCGGGCCGGCGCCGAAGGGCATGAAGCGGCCGGCGACGCAATGGGTCAAGCCTGGGATCATCGGCCGTGTGAAGCACTTGCGCGGCGAGGAAGATTTGCGGCACGCGTCGCTTCAGGATTTTCGAGAGGAATGACACGATGAGCGGCAACCCCGATGACCCACCGATTGAACGACGCTCGCATCTCCGGATGGCTGTCCTAAAGAAGGGACCATCATCAGCGAAGACGTGAAGGTCGCTTGCTCTGTCAGAAATCAGCACGCTCATGGTGCGGAGCTACGAGTGGATCCCGGCGTGGTTGTTCCTGATCGGTTCGTTCTGCATATCCATGCAGATGGTGTCGAATATCGTGCCGTGGTGAGGTGGAGAAGAAACGAGCGGCTTGGCATCCAAATTTATTGAAAAGATGGTGCTCGGTCACTCCATGTCGGGCACTTCGCCGTTGGTGAACAGCAGGGTCGGCGGACCATAGTCCCCTAACGCAGGATCGGCATCACGGCTCCACGCTATGACGCCAACATGTTGCCCGGTAAGCGCCTTGGCGGTACGAATGGCGCGATCCTCGCTTTGCTGATCTGTCGGGCCATAGGCGGTGAACAACTCGCCATCCTCGCCCCGGTCGAATGCCACGACAACGATCAGCTTTGGCTTCTTCTGGCCGGGCAGGACGTGGTCGGACATTCATCGCTCCTTAAAGGTACAGATCGCCGTCGGCGCGGTGTGCAAGGCAAAACCAGTGCGGCTTTTGCTTCGGCCGAGCAAAGCCGAAAGGCGCCCGCAAGCCGCATCCACCATGCTCGCAGACGTGGTTCTCAGCTCTCTGCCGCTCACGCGGCACGGCAGTCATGCCTTCAGCAAGCCTGGCGGGTTCGTCGCTCATCGCACTAGCTTCCTGTTGCTATCCTGCCGGCAGTGAACAAAATAAGAACAAAAGAGTCAAGGCGCACTTGACCAAAAGGAATATGTTCCTCTTTTTGTCAGGATGGCTCACGATCCGATCGACACGCTGGGAAAGGCGACCCGGCACAACATGCTTGTGAAAGCAGAGTGCAGTTGCGGCAATGTCCGCTACTGCCGATCGGCCGATTTGATGATGGTCTACGGCGGCGGCGTCGATCCGCTTTCGCTGAAATTCGATTGCAGCCGATGTAAGCCACAGATCAAGATCACTCTGCTGGAAGTCCACCCCGAGCACCTGCCTAAACGCCTGATGATCCACAAGCCGATCAAGGTAGGCGGTAAAATCGTCTGGCACACCGAGCGCTTCAAAGGATGACCAAGACCCTCGCCGACACCCCCTCACGGCCCGCGAATGCCTGCACGTCAACTGCAGTCACCCGGAATGTGGCAGGTCAACCGCAAATCGCAGGGGCACGCGCTGAAGGCGTCGGTCAGGTGAGTGTGCTGTCCCCGACGAAGCTTGCCCGCGGCAGATCGAGTTGGTTTCAGGCCGGGACGTAAACGCTTCCTGCGGTCAGGCCGGTGAATCGGCCGGCTCGGTCTGAACTAAGCCTTCGCGATATCCTGTGCCTCAGTTTCTCTATGGGCCGATCGACGCCCAAATAGATGGCGACTGACATGACGATAATCACAACGAACGACATCGTGGGCACGTCGACGGGGCCACTATAGTAATGCTCCATCAGCGTAATCGCGAACACCTGACCGATGTAGAGCGGGTATGCCAACTGCCCGATGAAATTGTCGATAGGGCTGTCCTTGGTCAGGAGAAACGCGAACGGCGTGCAGACCGCAACTGTTACGTAGAACGCCCAAGACTGCCATTGATCGTGGCTCGGGAAAGCCCAAAACGGCTGAAAGCAGATCGACCCAATGAGAATGAGCAGCGCAACCGGCCCCATGTAGCGCGCCCACATCTGCTCGCGAATGGCCCCGTAAAGGCGGTATGACAATGCTCCCATCAGAAAAAACACAAAGTCCGCAGGGGCGAAGAAATAGAGCCATCGCACTGCCTCGGCGCCGGAAAAATAAAGGGATACTCGCCAGCCGAGAAATATTGCCGTCAAGCCCAGAAGCATCTTCAGCGATCGGCAGACCACGAACGGGGCCAGCAGATAGAAATAGATTTCCACGCTGAGCGACCATGAAGGGGCGTTAATGATGTATGCCCAATTGGCCTTGTTAAATAAGGGAATAGCCTCTGTTCCGACGAAAAAGATGTTGCTGAAAGTCGCTGCCGGTTTTGCCCACCAATCAGCACCCGGAACGTCAATGGCGAGGAACGATGGCGTGCCACTCACAGCGTAATAGACGGCGAAAGCAGCGAGAAACACCCAGTTGGTGGGGAACAGTCGAAGGCTTCGGTTCAGGTAGAACTTCCAGACGCCGCTTTCGATCCGGACGTATTTCTGGTCCATGACCATCGAGATGTAGAAGCCCGAAATCACGAAGAACGCAAAGACCGCATGACCCGACCAGATGTAGACGTGAAGCACGTCGCGGTACATGATCGGGAATAGTTTCCCGGCGCCGCCGTCATGCGAATGAGACATGAAGACGGCGATAGCCAGCAATACTCGAAAGACGCCCACTTTTGCCGCCGCTCCCTGATAGGTCGACCCCTCTTAAAGGAAGCGTGCTGCATTGGCAAAGATGTTCCGCCTAGCTAGTCTGTTCTGCACCGATGATTTCGTCGCACATCTGCACTACGCGCCGATCCGAGATCGCGAATTGGTAAGTGCGGATCTTGTTCGTCACATGCCCCCAATCAGCGTCTTCCAGATCGACCTTATCGCCAGGCTTGGCGGGCTCCAGCTTGTCGAGCAGCCGAATATCGGCACGCATGGCTTCAAGCTGCGTGCCGCCTTGCGCTCCGTTTGCCATGGGCGCCTTGACGATGGCAAGCAACACATCGCGATAGTCAAAGCCGGGTTCGGCCTTCAATTCGATAGTGCGCATATTTTCTCCTTATGCTCCAATAATGCCATGAGTAATTAGGGAATTTATGATAGCAGACAGTTTTTGCTCTACCTGCGTGAATGTAGTTATCCCGCCATCCGCGAACGTAATTTTGGATTGTGTTGCTGTCGGCGTTCCCCAGCCAGTATTACGAGCGCCAAGAAGCTTGGTACCCCCGCGCAACAGGTCGCCCGGCATATCGAGGTTGCTGTTGGTCTTGAAGGCCCAGATAGAAGCCCCGGCGACAAGTTCGAAACGGGCCGCAACAGCGCCAGCGGAAACGCTTTCGACAATCGCAGTCAGATACGCTGCATTGCGCGCAACCGGCGTGCCAGTGCTATCCAATCCCTGGAACATGAAAGTTCCAAGGGCGTCGCTCACGGCAACAGCCGCACCACCTCTCCCCTTTTTCATCAGGGCGTAGCCGGCGTTCGCATCGACGGCTGTGTTGTAGATGATCACTGCCGGAGAGAAAGAGGTCGCCGAAGTCACGGACAGCCCGTCGATATTGAACGTGCCGCCAGTCACAGTCTTGCCGGTGAAGGTCAGCGTGGACGGCAGACTGATCGTCGGGTTGCCGGAGACGCCATTGCCGTTGGTGACGGTCAGTTCGGCGGCGGTGCCGGTGAGCGTGCGCCCGACGAAAGTATCCGCCGCCGTCTGCGTCAGAATGCCGTTGGTGTTATAGGCGGCAAGCGCCGTCAGTGTAGAGTCAAGCGGCTGGCCCGTGGCGGCGGTCAGGACCGTATTGCCTTCAACGGCGATCACGCCGGCAGAGACGCGGGTAATGGTGGTGTCGGTCGCGTGCCCAACGTTTATCGTCGTCGTGACGAGCGGCTGCGTGAAGGTAACGCCAGTCGTGGCGACCGCGACAATGGCGTTGCCGCCCATCATCGCCCGGATGGACGTTCCGTCGTAGTCGAGATAGATCGTGCCAAGCACGTCGCCATACCACTTGATGCCGAGGCTGTCGGCGGTCGATGAGGCGTTGAGATAAATGCGGTCGCTCTGCTTGAGCGAGATTGCAGCCTTGCTCGCGTCGAATATCGTCGGCGTGAAATCGACGCCGCGCTTCCACAGGCCGGCAGGGGTGTACGCCGCGTCGATGTATTCCGTACCGCCTGACTGTGGACGGTCATGGACCCATACCTGACCGAGGGCTGTGCCGGAATTGTTTCGGTGATAGTTCGATATGTGGGCGCCGACTGCGACCGCAAGACCGTTGTCATTGAACACGATTTCATAGTGCTGTAGGTAAGCGCCTGTCGCCGCCCCGGTAGCTGCCAAGCCGCCATTCTCGAAGGCAATAGCCGGATTGGCAAGGAAATGTGTTGCGCCAGCGCGCGCCGAGTAGACTTCCCCGTACAGGTAGCGCTGAACCAAGTCGCCTTGGCCACCATGGTAGAAGCGATGACCCTCTTCGAAGGCGCCGGTGCGCCCAAGAGCATGATCGCCAGGGTTGGTGTTGTGGCCGCCTGCGAAATCGTAAACGGTGAATTCGCGCGCAGCTCCAACTAGCGTTCGATAGATTGCACCGGGCGTGCCCCCGACCGCAGAACCAACGAACATGTAAGCCTGCGATGTCGTTTTTTCAGTGAAACCGTCGAATACCTCCGTTCGGGCATCGCTCGGGTCGCCAGGATCTGTTGTTAAAAATGACCGGACGGGGGCCTGACCGTAGCCGCCCATCTTCACCTTCCCTGGACCATCAAAGACGGTATTGAGCAGTTGGAAAGCCGTTTTGTTGGTCTGGTAGGTGCCGTTAGCAAGAAAAATAGGCCCGAGCGCGGCCACTCCCAGCGCGTCGATAGCGTTGAAAGCCGTATCGTTCTGCGCTGCGGTGTTGCTCGGCGAAGCGCCATAGGTCGCGCCATTGGTCAAGCCGCCGGTCGCCCCCGTTGGCCCGGTCGGTCCGGTGGGGCCGGTCACTCCTGTCGGTCCCGTGGCGCCGGCAGGACCAGCCAAACCGGACGCTCCGACAGGTCCAGTAGGCCCGACGCCAGACGGGCCGGTCGGTCCCGTGGGGCCGGTTGCGCCCTCGCCCGTGATCAGCGCCAGGGTCGCCGGTGTCAGGCTGTCGGGCGTGACGCTCAGGTTCTGCAACTTGCCGTCACTGCGCCGCACGTCGGCCAGTGCATCGATCGTCTCGTCGATCCCTTTTTTGAGATTGGCCAGATCGTTTTTTAATTGCGAACCGGGAAATGGGTTCTGCTGCTGTTCCTGTTGGAACGCCACGTAGTCGTAAGCGATCGGCGGCTTCTGGGGAGAAGGCATTTTGATGCACCAAAACGTCGCTTCCAGATCGCATCGCGGCGGTGGAGCAGTGCCCCGCGCTCAGATTTCAGATGCTTGTTGGAAGTCCGTTGACGTTAGCCCCGGAGAGATCCGAAGCGGTTGGTGCAGAGGCCCGAGTTCTGCGCGGTTCCGGCCGCCTTATAGTACGCGATAGCACCCAATTTTGAAAGTGAGAACAAGGCCCGATCAGAAATGATTATCGCATCAAGCCTGAGTTCTTACGATGATGAGTGCATTTCTTCAAAAAATGCTAATACTAGCTGAACTTCGGTTGCAGAGGACAACTCGGTTGAAGCGTTTGGCGCATTTTATAGTTTTTATGTATGCTTCGACCACCATTGTGCTCGCCGGCGAGAGCAACGTATTGGGATTTGGCGCCACAAAATGTAGAGACATCAGCATCTCGATCCTCACGATAACGGGCCGCTGGGACCAGATTTTCGCTTGGACCTCCGGTTTTTTAACCGGAGTCAATATGCAGGCGATAAGCGATGGGGGCACCGCACGCGACCTGAGCGCTGTCACTCCTGCTTTCGTCATTGATCGCGTTGGCCGCTACTGTTCGCAAAATCCCAATCAGCCCATGTTGCGGGCAGCAGAAACGATATTAGGCGATCTTCATCACAGTCTTCAGCGCTGACGCGCATTCGACAGCGTCCCGCCGGTTTCGGCCGCGGTGCGTGCGAGAGCTTCCCCAAAGCCGATCCTGGCACCGCGGTTGTTGGCGTTTCGGATGAGCTCTACAGACTGCGGATCGACGAACAGGTCGGCCAAGGCTTTAAGGTTGCTGCGCAGTGCGGCGCGCTTGGCGACATCGCCGGCTTTCACGACCGACGTGCCCAACGACTTCACGAGATTGACGGCCATGCCGGTTGGAGATGCCGCGCCGCCCAGGTCTGCATTCATTGACCGATTGAACTCCGTCGCGCTGCCGATCTGCTTGCGCCGCCCGGTGGCCTGGAGGACGTCTAGGAGCTCGGGCATCCTGTCGGCAGCTTGGCCGCTCGGGATTTGGCGCAGGACGGCGTCGAGCACTTCCTGGCGTGCGTCGTTGCCGGCGACGTCCTTGTGGAACTTGGCGCCGGCAAAGTCGCGAACGCCTTCCTGAGTTTCGGTGTTGGCCTTGGAGAAGCGGTCGCCAAGGTTCTGCCGCACAAGAGCGGCCGTCGTGCCGGGATCTTCGGCCACTAGGCGACGGGTTGCGTCCGCAGCCTCGCCCCCGGAGCCAGTGAGCGGGTTCTGCGGCAGGATGGCATTGCCGGCGGTCTGTGTGTCGCCAGCGGCGGCCACCTGTCCTACAGGACCGCCTCGAGCGGGCGCCATGGCGGCGTCAGCACCGACGATCTTGCTTAGGCGGTCAGCGACAGACGGGTACTGCGAAAGCATGTCCTGGTTGTCGCGCAGAGCCAGGGAAAGCCGATTGGCGTCAACCGTTCCGTTCGCATCCGTGACCTTGTCGAGGATCTGCGTCGCGAGATGGTTTTCGAAAGCGACGCGCGCTTCAGTCGGCGCCACGGCGTTAAAGTTCTTCGCTTCCGATGGCGACGACAGGGCCGCCGGAACATTCTCCGGTGCCGTCGTAAAGTTCTTGTTGTAGGCGTCGCGCTCGATCGCTTTGGACATGCCCGGCGATTCGAACGGCGCGAGCGGCGTGCTGGCGGCTGCGAAATTCTTCTTCGCCAAGCCGTACTCCGGCACGGACGTAAGCGTCTCGTCGAGCTTGTCCTGCACTTGCTGGAGCACAGCGGCCGTGTGGTTCTCGCCGCTCTGCTTCGCCACGTTGATCATGTCGCCGATCTGGTGCCGCGTGGCATCAAGGCCGGTGACGCTGGTGTCGACGCCGCCCTTATCGAACATCGACTGGCGCACTTGCGCTAGCGCGTTGCGCGCGGAAGCCTTTGTCGTCGGTGCGAGATCGTCGATGAATTTGACGACATTGCGCGGGTCGACCTGAATTGCTTCCGGCCCCGTTTGGCTGGTGAGAGCATGCGTTTCCGTCCTCGCCGGGACCGCGACAGGCGTCATCGACGTGGCGACGTCTTCGCCTTCGGCAGCAGTCGGCTTGATGCTAGTATAGGCGGGCCGAACGGTCGTGGTTTCAGGGGCGAGCTCGTCGACAGGGATCGACGGCGCTGCCTTGCGTGCAGCGGCGTAGTCCTGATCGCCGAGAGCGGCGCGCATGCCTTCACGGCGGTCGAAGATGCCCCGCAGCGGCTCCTGAATAGCAGTGCCGGCCTCCAGCGCGGTTGTGCGCGGGCCGGCGCCGGTGATGGCGTTGATTAGCTCCTGCCCTTCTGGTGACGACGAAATGGCGCTCTTGGCAGCTTCCGCAGCGCGCGGGCCGAGCGTCGACGGCTGCGCGCTCTGCGGGGCGATCTGGTCCAGCACGTTGCCGACGGCGGTATCGACCTGGCCGGGGCGCTGCGAGAAAAACGGCGCGGTGCGCGCACGCCCGTCTACCGAGCCCTCCACGACACGAAGAAGGTTCGGAAGCGCGCTCGCCCCATCAGTGGCTTGGGCGATGGCTTCCGGCCCCGTGAGCCGCACGCCTGTCGTGTTGCCCTGAAGGCCGAGCGCGCGCTGCCAATCGGCTTCCGTCATTTCGCTAGTCGCACGCCGCACAACACTCTCTGGAGCGTTGTAGGCGCGGCCGACGGCCGTCCCGGCGTTGCCGAACAGCGCGCCAAGAAAGCGTGACAGCCCTTCGTACTGTGTTCCGTCGGTCGCCTGTCCGGCCGCCTCGGAAGCGACCGCGGGCATCACGACATTGCCGAACACGTCTTCCGCCATGTGACGAGCAATCTCGCGACCGGTCCCGGCGAGCCGCGCCGCTTTGCTTGGCAAGCCGCCTGGCGCAGCGAATTCGCCGATAGCGCCGGCGTACTTTCCCGCCGTCGTTTCGGGCTTATGCAGAACTGCGTCCATCACTTCGCGCGTCCGGTCCTGTGCGTCGTAGATCCCGGTGCGCACATCTGCCTTATCATTGCCGGTGATGGTGCGAAGGCCGTAGTTCACAGCGCCTGTGAGGGGGTTGATCAGGGCGTCTTTGAAATGGTCGTGCTCGATTCCTGGCGTCGCCGGCTCTATGCCGAGCGCGGACCGCACTGGCCCCTCCGCTTTGTCGTAAAGCCAGCTTCCAACGCCTTCGCCAACGCGATTGAGTGTGATCGGCGTCATTGCGGTTTCAACGACCCCACGTGGAACACCCGAGGCAAACGACAGGCCGACATCCTTAGCGACCGATGGCTTTTCAGAAGGGCCTCCGAACGTCTCGCGCATGGCCTTCGTCATGACATCATCGGTCGTACCGGCAGGGAACTGCACGGTCGTGCCGTCGGGCGCCCTTACCTCGATCGGACTTCCCCCAGTCCGTGCAGCATATTTATCCCAAGGCCCTGCCTGGCCCGACGACTTTGAAGCCGCCGGGTTTGCATCAGGAAATGCGGCCCAAGGATCACTCGCGATCGGAGCTTGAGTGGCACCACACTGGTATTTCGTCCAAGGTCCCTCGGCAGTACCGGCAGCGTTGGTCGAACCAAACGCACCACTGCCCACACGCGCACCCTTGGCGCTGGCTGGCTGCGAGATGATCTTGAATCCTGGCGGTATGTCGTCGAACTGATCGAACACGTTTCCCGTTGGCGCTTGAGCCTGCGCGCCGTAATGCTGGTCCTGCGCTTTGTGGAGCGCCTCGGCGTACATATCGGCGTGAGCCGGGGTGTCGAACTTGCCAAGGTTCTGCCCGGTCTTGCCGTACAGTTCCATGGCGGCCTGATCTGGCAGTATCTTGCCGTCCGCGACGGTCGGCACAAGAACCTCTTGGCCTCCGTTGTTTTCGAACGACATCGACCGCACGGTGCTGTAGGAGCCGTCGGCGTTCTTGACGATCGGGCGCGCGTTCAGGTCGATATTGCCCTGCTCCAGCATGCCGGGAAAAGGTCCAACCGGGCTGGCCGGCGGCTGCTTCGCCACCGGAGCGTCGAACTGATCGAAGATGTTCGCCGCCGGCGCATCGGGAAACTGAGCCCACGGGTCGCTTGCCGGGGCCGCATTTACCGGAACGCCCGGGAATCGGGGGTTAGCCGGCACTGGCTGCGACACGATGCGGAAGCCGGGCGGAATGTCAGGTGCTGTTTGATATTTTTCCCAAGGACCGGCCACTGGAACACTCCGTCAATTCGAACCATCGGCGCGTGCGAGCAATGCTCTGCGGAAGACGCGATCAGGATGTGTTCGGTTGAATCTACGGGCGAGCCCGTGGCGGAGCGGCTGCCCGAGGTCCGCGAGTGTTCCGGCGATGAAAATATACACTGACGCGTGATCGGAAACCAGCGTCATGCCGCCACCTTTTCAGACCAGGTACCCAAGGGCGCCGGCAGCAGCGAACGGACGGTTTCCTTCTGGCGCTGGGACTTCCGCTGCAACAGCCACGCGTAATCGCACGTGTTGCGCAAATCGCGCTCGAGAACGTGAACGTAGAGCCTGGCATCGACGAGCCGGTGCGGATGATGTGCTGCCTTCTGCTGCTCGTCTTCTGCCCAATCCCGAACGATCGTCATGGCGCCGATCATGCACACTGCGACCGTGCGGGGGTTGTAGATCTGCGGCAGCTTGTGAACGAGGGCAGTGGCGGCGTCCCCTATCGCCTGGATCAACTTGTCTCGTCGCTCGGGGTCGAGTTGAAAGGCGGGCTTGAACTTGCGGAGCCCGCCTAGGGCCAACGGCAGTTCGAAGGTGATGTCGATCTGCGGGAGCGTCGCCTTCCAGAAACTGAACACGAACCGATCGATCTCGCCGTCGAAGTCGATTTCCGCCTGGGTAGGCGGATCGCCTTCAGCGTGTCCGTCGTCGGCGTTTGGGATCAGGAAATCGGTCATGGCGCGGATCCAGTTCGTCTAAGCTGACGATAGGACGTGCTTCGGCGCGGAAAAATCGGATATTTCGGGCGGGTTTCGGCGGGGATTTTGCGGTTCGAAGTTTGAAACGGCCGCAAATTCCTGTGACCCTCCGCCGGGGTTTCGGCCGCGCGGTTGAGAGTGTGCCGAGGGGTGGCACCCGGGCTGCGGCCACATGTCGGCCAGGCGCAGCCCTGCTGCGCTCGCCAGATCGCCCCTAACCCTTTTGCCTTTCATCTACCCTGGCGCTACCTAGCCAGGGCATGAAGTGTCGCCCCGCCGTGAGGGCAAGGCGCTACCAACCGCAATATTGATACTGTTGTCCGGCCAGCGATATCAGAGGCTTAGGTCGTCGACATGGTAGCGGCTTGCAAGCAGAGTCGTGTTTTGTGGCCTTTTCCGGGTCAACGCCCATTCAGATAACGGTCGATCGCCGCATCGACCTCACTAGCGCCGACCCGTGGCTCGAGCGGCGCCAGGGCCTCCGTGAGCCTGCCGCGCTCAACTTCGCGCCGCGCATCTATCCGAGCGTGGCGCCCGAGCTCGCGGCGCATGAAGAAACGATGGGGCGAAGAATCGCCACGCCACATAGGCGACGCACAGGCCCAGCGGCACATAAACTGTTGGTTCCGTGATGGCCAAGCTATCCCCCGATCAACATCCGAGATCAACGACCTATCATCAAGATCAACTTTTTTCCACTCTCTTCACCAAACAAAGCAATCCGGCCAATGCTTTGCGCGAGTTGAGCGCGACGGCTTATGCGATCAATAACGGTCAACAAAATCAACGAAAAATAGCTGTTGACGGACCTTGGCCAACGGCCTGTTACTATCATCACCTAAACAGAATAGCGGAGAAAAACGATGACACCAAACACATGTCAGAACGAAGCCGTTTTGTTCTTTCAGATTGCATCGGAATTGCGCCGTGCTGAAAGGGAATGTGCCCGCCCGGCGGCAATGGCGGAGCTAATCGACGAGGTCGACGCGATGCGGCAGCATTCGTCGAGCGCACTCATCAGAGGGCGCTGCTCCGATCTGCTTCGCCAGCACGAAACATTGAAGGCTGGGGCCGCCAGTTAGGCGCGCCCACGCCAAGCTTGCCGAGTTTCTAGGCCCGCTGCTCCCCGCAGCGGGCCTCAACGTGTGTTGTAGCGTAAGGAGTACAGAAATGACCGAGTTGTCACGTTTCACGATGCACAAGCCCGGAACGGCCCAATGGGACATTCTTCATCCGTCCCAAATCCCCGAAACCGGGGTTCAGATGATGCTAGTGCAGCTGGTTTTCCCAGCGGAGCAGCTTCCGCGCTACCGCGCTTTGGCACGAGAGTTCAGGGCGCAGTACGCGGAGACACCGGGAATGGATCTCGCGCGCATGTGGGACCTAAAAATCGATCATCGCTTGAATTCATCAGGTTTGGCCGCGCTGCACCTATTCGCGATGATCTTACCAGCGTCCCTCATGGAAACGTCGATTAGAGCCTATCTGCAGGATTGGAGCATGGCCGCGCCGGAGCCAAACTAATCGAAGGCGCCGCCGGTCGGCTTTGAAGCGGCGGCGGCACGCTGCCGTTTCCGCAAGACAGCTTCGGTTGCCTGTCTCAACTCGTCGCCGTCCATTTCGGCGGCATCTTTCGCGACGCTTGCGTTGCGGTCCGCTCGATCGAGCATGCCGCCGATCTGCAGCAGCGTCCGTTGCGACGAGGCCCTGGCGACAGCTGTCTGTGCCTTGTCGCGGCATATCTCCAGCGCGCTTTCATATGCGACCTTGATGCCTTCAACCCTCGCGCGCCGGATTATCTCAGCCCGCACGGCCTCATCGTCGCCGTCGAAATCGTCAAGCTCGCTGTCGTCGTTGTTGCTCATGCGAATGCCCCAATTGATTTCTGTTGGTCGACGCCGAGCGCCTCGAGTTCAGCCCGGAGCGCCGCTATCTGCTCTTCCAGTTCCGCCCCTTCGCCGGTTGGCGCCGGCTGCGGCCGCTCCAACATGGCGCGGATCTCTGCGGCCTGTTTGCGCTCGTCGCGCTGGCGTTGGCGCGCGGCCGCACTGCCAGGTGTCCGGGCAGCGTGCCAGGCCCTATGCCGCTCGAGCTCGTCGGGCGACATTGCGGCCAGGCGCGTTGAGCGCTTCCTTGCCGCGCGCTCCCGCTCGGCCAATTTCTTCCGAAGCTTCCTTTCGGCAGCAGGCGATTTTCCGTCGGGCCATTGCGTTCGGTGCCACTCTTCGCCGCGCGGGGTCCGGCCGCCGTGGATGAAACACTTGCCGTTCTCCATCGCGATCAGCCGGCACGGCTCGCGGTCGCTCTTCCGCGCGGCATTGCATTTAGGAAGATTGGACCGCTTGGCGTTCCACTCGCGGATGGCCGCCGATCCGATCATCCGCCATTGCGCCGATGACTGCCACGCCGTTGGCGGGCGTTGCGGCCGCTTTCTCTTCATGGCTGGTTTCCTGTGAAGAGTTCATGAGGTATTCCGAAAACCGACCGTCTACCGTACGGGGGTCGGGCTTGTCGGTCCGACAACCCCCTACGTAGTAGCGACAAGCACCGACAAGCCGACAAGCATTGAAATCGTTGCGTTTTTTCGCCCCTTGTTACTTGTCGATGACCGACAAGACCGACAAGCTGGCCGACATACAAGGCAAGTCTTTGATTTTGCTGCTTGTTTTGCTTGTCGCCGACAAGCTGACCGATAAGACCTTCAAGCATCTTCGGCCTCGCCTGCCGACAAGCTGATCTCACGTCGCACAAACCACGGCGCTGTCGAAGCTTGCTTCTTCTTCAGCACGTAAAGCCGGACATTCTGTCCGCCCCGCCCGATCGTCTGGCCCTCACCGAGCAACGCCGATGTTATCAGCCCGGTGACTGTCGGCCTGGTTTTAGCATCCGTGATTCCCTCCTGCCGCAACTTCTCCGCGACAGTTTCCCAAATACCCGGAAGCTCACATTCATCGAAACTACCCATGACCGCATCGACAATCCTGGCGATTGCCGCAGCGATTTTGTCAGGCACTTCGCGCGCCGCCCCGGCACGGCCCTTCACGTCGACCAATTCCAACACGGGGGCAAAGTCACCTTCGGCCTTCAACCGCTCGGCCGGATCCTCTTGAAAAAGCGCCGCCGCTGCACCGCCGGGAATACCCGATCCATTGTTCACCGGCACGCTCAGTCGACGAAATACGGTTGGCTGTGTCGGCTTCCGATTGTGGGACACCTTGGCGTAGTCGAGCCGGATCAACTGATCGGCGGGCGACACGCCCCAGGCCTTTTCATCGTCCTCGCCGGTGACGTTGGTCAGGGTGAAGGCACTTCGCACCTTGCCGACGGCAGCAAAGGCGCCGCGGCCGGCGCCCATGTCGCCCCGGTGATCGCGGCTTGCCTTGCTCGTATGATGCAGGATCTCAATGCAGCAACCGTGCTTGGCGGCGATGTTAGCGATCTCTTGCAGAAGGGCGTTGATGTCGTCATTGTTGTTTTCGGCGCCGCCCGACATCAGACTAACCTGCGGGTCGAGCACGACGAGCAACGGCTTGTGCTCGACAATTCTCGCTTCCAACAAATCCGCACCCGGCGCGCGGCACAGCGGCTTTCGGGCGTCCGGTCGATGCATGATCGTCAGCGTTTCGGCGTCAACACCAGACCACAGGATAATTGGGTGTTTCATGTCCTCCGGCTTCAGCCGCAGATATTGCTGACAGGCCGTCAGGCGGCGCTCCATCTCGCTCAGCCGATCTTCGGCATTGTAGACCAAGACAGCGCCGGCCTTGTGCAGCAACTCGTGGCTCTCGCCGTTGCCGCCGCGAAGCACATCCCGCTTCCCCGTTGCGACGATCACCGCGTCCCGGATGGCGAAAGTCGATTTGCTGATACCAGGCTCGCCGACACACTGTGTTACGTCGCCGACCGGCAGCCTCGGCTCAATCAAGAAGGTGCGGACCGGCAGCGACTTTGGGTCGACCAATCCTGTGACGACGCTCAGCCCGCCTCGAGAAGGCTTTTCAAAGTGGATCGCAGCATAGTCCGGCACCAATCGATAGTCCGCTCCCCCGTGCGCCTGGCTGGCAATATGAGGGTAGGACCCGTCGGTGTAGATGATCGCCTTGTTGCGGCCGCCGCCGTACTCGGGCTCGATCGGGTCAGCACAGGTCTTGCGATGGAACTTCTCAGGGTCTGCAAGAATCTCGGCGACCGTCACGCACCGGCCATCGTCGAGATTGATCTGGAAGCGGCCCATCAGGTCTGACTGCTCCAATGCGGCCGAGACGATCCGCTCTGCCGTGGCCCGCGGCTCGCCGGCGGCAACGTATCTCTCAAACTCGCCGGCGCGATAGCGGCCGGCAATGGCCTGAGCCTCTGATGCGCAAGATCGCTTGATCTCGTCGACCTGGCGAGCAAACTCCGATTCTTCCTCCGCCGAGAGGGTCGCGAATTCTCGGGTGTCCAAGAAACTGCCATTGGGGTTGATTATGCGGGGCTCGCGAGCTCCCGTCATGTAGCCAAGCCGCACGTCGTCGAGCAGGGCGTCAGCCTCGTACCAAAGCCGTTCCGGTCCCTTCGTCGCCACCTTGTCGATGAGCGTGCGGACCGACACGGCGCCATTCTTGGTGATGAACGGGAAGCCAAATCCGGCGAGCACCAGCCGGGCAAAGAGCCTATCGGCGAATGGCGCGATGTCGGAACCGTCCGTCACGAAGATGTAGCGATGCTGCCCGCTGTTGGCGCCCGTCGTCAGGCCGTTCTGGGAATTAATGACCCCGGTCGATGATGAAGGCCGAAGAACCGTGCAGACTGCTCCGAACTCGGGGAACACCGACGTGAGCACGCCGGTTATTTGGCCTGGCGTTGCCGCCACACGATCCCTGATCGCGGCGGGCCAGTCCTTCACATCGAAGTCGAGGCCGAGCACGGCCGGGCATTCCTGATGCACGAAGAAGCTCTTGCTTCGCGAGATCGCGTCTGACCCGGCGTCCAGCATGGCCGCAGTGACGATCTGCGCGGTTTCCGCTCCTGCCGGCGGCGGAACCAGGACGAGGGCTTCGCGAGGGCCAAGGCTACTTAATTGCTTGGCAAATGCAGCGGCGATCTCTGGCGCGCTGCCGACAAGCGATATGCGGCGGGCGTGCCCGGTTGCCACGCCGGGGCTCCGTGAACTGACAGGCTTACCCGTCGAGATATCGACGCTGAATGTTTTCGCGAGCGCGCCGCTGCTTTCCAGGACCGAGAACGAAATTTGCTTCTGCTCGACGGGGTCGGGAGCAGCAGGAAACAACTCCCGAATTTTGTCGTGCTGGCGGTCTGGAATCCGCGTCTTCAGGATATCGCCGAAGACACTTGGTTGCGCGGAAGGCGGCTTTTGGGCTATGTTCACGGCGCTGATACCTTCTTGGCCGGTTCCCGTTGGCGCGGGGCCGGCCGTTGCATTTCTAGGTGTTGTCGACTGCCAGGTAGAGGCGCGGCCCGCGCGCGGGCGGCGCGGCAAGCAAGGCGCTGTCAACGAGATCGAGGAGGCTGCGCACGCTGACGACGAGCGGGCCGCCTGGCGTCACGCGGCAGCCGCAAAGCCTACCTTCGGCAACGCGGTTTCGAACCCAGTCGGAAGATCGGGCAACGATCTCGCCCGCCTCTGCGACCGATACAAACGCGCGGTCGCGCCAGGGCACGTATTCGGATTTCTGGATCTGCATGATGGTCGCCTTCCTTGTTGAGGGCGATCAATTTGCCGGCGGTAGTCGCGCCGAAAAAGACGCATGTCGGGCCGTCTTTTTGGCGCGAAGTCCAGCCGCTCGCTCGTCGGCCATCTTGGCGTCCAACTTCTCGAGGTTGGAGATCACCTCGAGTAGGAGTTTGGCGGATCGCTCAACACCGACCGATCGCGAGAGGCCGACATGCTCGTAGACCCGGCCAAAGATTCGCCTGAACTTCTGGTCGCGCTTCTCGACCTTGTCTTTTGTCGCGGGCTCACCCAACCACCTGGCGGCGGCCGCGGCCGGGTTTCTGATCGTGCCCCTAAAGCGGTACAGTGCTGCTGTGTAGATGACGGTTTCGAAAAGGTCTGTGCGCGGTCGCCCCTGGCTGGCTGGTTCGAAGGACTTTTGCCACGTTCTCAGCCACGGCTCGACGTCGATTTTGGTCGCGTATCCAACCAGCCGCTCGACAGTTTCGGGGTCGCTCTCCAGCGCACATCCGGTGGCTTTTAGCGCGGCAATGGTGATCTCTCGCACCCTGGCCGGTCCGAACAATTCGACGATGTCATCGGGGCCGCGAGGGATCTCGACCAGGGCTCGCTGCAACAATGTCGTCGCTATCGCCGTCAAGAAGCACCGACACAACGCTCGAGGAAAGCCTCCGCATCAATACGGCGCACCAAGGTGCGCCCGCGAACCTTCGCGGGAACAAGGTCGCCAGACCTGAAAAGCGTGTAGATGGTAGATCGGCAGACGCGAAGGTAATCCGCTGTCTCATCCACCGTCATCGCGCCGCCGGTCGACGAAGCACGGGCTGCGGTCTTCTTTGTTCGCACTTGGGTATCTCCAACAAACGATAGCGTTAACTGAAGCTACATTGCCGCGATCACATCTGCAATACTGTGGCCAACCAAGTAATTTCGACATACGGAATAATATTCCGACATACATATTCTGTATGTCAGAAAGTCAGCTACAAAAATCAATGACTTAAGCCGGAGGCGGCAGCCGGGTCTACAAAGCAAAAATAATTTGCGATTGGATTCCAAGGCGCCAAGGTTCTGCGCCGATAGCGCCCCAGCGCCCACCCTGAAAGATCGAATCGACCTACGCTCGCAAGTTCGTATTCAACGAAACCAGCAACGAAAATCGACCTATGGCAGCTAACGTATTGAAATCCTTGGTACGCCCAAGGGGAATCGAACCCCTGTTCCCGCCGTGAGAGGGCGGTGTCCTGACCGCTAGACGATGGGCGCGTTCAAGAACCGGCGATATAGGCTGACGGCTTGGAAAAAGCAACTGGGGTTCGGCCGCTTTAGCGCATTGCAGAAAAACCGGTCCCAGCGCTATCGTTTCGGCTCGATCAGGTCCCAGAGATTGCCATGTAGATCGGCGAAAACGGCCACCGTGCCGTAGGCCTCAACGCGCGGCGCTTCGCGGAATTCGACGCCCTTCTCCAGCATCGCTGCATGGTCGCGGGCAAAATCGTCGGTTTCGAGGAATAGGAAGACCCGCCCGCCGGTCTGGTTGCCGATGCTTCTACTCTGTGCCTCGTCGGAAGCCTCGGCCAGCAGCAGCTTGGCACCTTGTCCGTTGGCCGGCGCCACCGTGACCCAGCGCTTGCCGCCGCCGAGATCGATGTCCTCGATGAGCAGAAAGCCCAGCCGCTCGACATACCAGTCAATCGCCGCGTCATAATCGGCGACGACCAGGGCAACGGTCGCGACGCGGCGGTGTTCAGCGAACCCGGTCATGCCTGAGGCTTGCTGATCGTTACTGCCGCTCATTTGTTTCGGATCGCAAAGCGCCCGATCAGGCGGCGCTCGGTGATGTCGTAGACGAAGATCGTGCGGCTGCCGTCGGCTAGCTCGGCATCGATGGAGACTCGATTGCCGGACAGCGACTGGCTGATCACCTTGGCACCAACCGGCAGCACGATATCGCCGTTGATCGGTTCGCCGGCGGGGGTCTGGATATCGCCAGCCAGCGGCGGGTTCGCCGGCGGTGCGTTGCGCGCTTTGTAGACAAGGGCGCCGATCACCACCATAAGGGCGAGGAACAGCAGGCCGAGATTGATCCCGACGAAGCGGACGAGTTTCCTGCGCACCTTTTCGACCTCGGGGTCGAGCGGCTTTTCCTGGTCTTCCTCGGCGATGGCCATAGCAGAACATTCCGGAACGGTTTTCGATGAGCGCTCATAGCGAAGAGGCCCCTGAATTGATAGAGGCGGCACCCACCGTGCTGGTGGCGGGCGCGGACGCGGCGGGTCAACGCCTCGACCAGTGGCTGGCGGCAAGCCTCGGCCGGGACATGTCGCGCAGCCGCGTGCAGATGCTGATCAGGCAGGGCGCGGTCAGCGTCGACGGCAAACCGGTCGACGAAACCAAGCGCAAGATGACGCCGGGTGAAAGCGTGTCGGTCGTCATGCCGGAGCCGGAACCGGCGGAGCCGCAAGGCGAAAACATCGCGCTTGATGTGCTCTATGAGGACGACGAACTGATCGTCATCAACAAGCCGGCGGGGCTTGTCGTGCATCCCGGCGCCGGCAACTGGACCGGCACGCTGGTCAATGCGCTGATCCATCACTGTGGCGACAGTCTTTCCGGCATCGGCGGTGTGCGCCGGCCGGGCATCGTGCACCGCCTCGACAAGGAGACCAGCGGCGTCATGGTGATCGCCAAGACCGACCGCGCCCATAAGTCGCTGTCCGAAGCCTTCGCCGATCACGGCCTGACCGGCGATCTCGAACGTGCCTATCTGGCACTGGTTTGGGGCATACCGCAGAGGCCGACCGGAAAGGTCGATGCGCCGCTCGGCCGCGCCGCCGATCGCGTGCGCCGTGCCGTGGTGCCGGAAGGACGCGACGACGCCCGCCATGCGGTTACTCACTTTGCCGTGCAGGAGCGCTTCGGCGAGACACAGCAGGAATTCGCCACGGCAAGTCTGGTCGAGTGTCGGCTCGAAACCGGCCGCACCCACCAGATCCGCGTCCACATGGCGCATATCGGCCATCCCGTGATCGGCGATCCAGACTATGGCCAGGCCTTCCGCACCAAGGCCAACCGGCTGCCCGAACCTCTGAAAAGTCAGGTCAAGGCTTTTCCCCGGCAAGCTTTGCACGCCTGGCTCCTTGCATTTCGCCACCCGAGTACCCATCTGTCGATGAGGTTCGAAGCGCCTATACCGAGGGACATGGAGGAACTCGTATGCGGCTTTCGCACGCTCTGAACCTGCTCCAGAAAACTTGAGTGACATTGTTCACTTTAACGTGACACACTGTTTCGCGTTGAACAAATGCCTGTCTTTTCTGGTTTTGTTCCTGTATAACCACTGACGTCGCGAGCGAGCCGTTTGGTGCTCGCGCCATATGCCCGCCGCGTTTCGGGGGCATCACTCCAATAGAGAGGGGGCGCTATCATGGCCCAATCATTACCCAGTATCGTTTCCGGCGAAGGCGGCCTCAGCCGCTACCTGGAAGAAATCCGTCGCTTTCCCATGCTGCAGCCGCAGGAAGAGTACATGCTCGCCAAGCGTTACGCCGAGCATGAGGACACCACCGCTGCGCACAAGCTCGTCACCAGTCACCTCAGGCTCGTCGCCAAGATCGCCATGGGCTATCGCGGCTACGGTCTGCCGATCGGCGAAGTGATTTCGGAAGGCAATGTCGGCCTGATGCAGGCCGTCAAGAAATTCGAACCGGAGCGTGGCTTCCGCCTCGCGACCTATGCCATGTGGTGGATCAAGGCCTCGATCCAGGAGTACATCCTGCGCTCGTGGAGCCTGGTCAAGATGGGCACGACCGCCAACCAGAAGCGCCTGTTCTTCAACCTGCGCAAGGTGAAGGGCAAGATCCAGGCGCTCGACGACGGCGACTTGAAGCCCGACCAGATTGCCGAGATCGCCACCAGGCTGAACGTTTCCGAAGCCGAAGTGGTGTCGATGAACCGCCGCCTGTCGGGCGACGCCTCGCTCAATGCCCCGATCCGGGCGAGCGAAGGTGAGTCCGGCGAATGGCAGGACTGGCTGGTCGACGACCACGAAAGCCAGGAAGAGATGCTGATCGAGCAGGACGAGTTGGAGAACCGGCGCGGCATGCTGTCGGGCGCCCTTGCCGTGCTCAACGAGCGCGAGCGGCGCATCTTCGAGGCCCGTCGCCTCGCCGAGGAGCCGCTGACGCTGGAAGAGCTGTCGTCCGAGTTCGACATCAGCCGCGAGCGCGTGCGCCAGATCGAGGTGCGCGCCTTTGAGAAGGTGCAGGATGCGGTCAAGGCCGCCGCCAAGCGTCAGACCCAGGCGCTGCGCACCATCGAAGCCCAACCGGCGGCGTAAAGCCGATATCGGCAATGAAACAACGGCGGCGTCAGGAAACTGGCGCCGCCTTTTTTGTGTCTAACGTTTGCGCCGGCGATTGGCGAAAACCAGGGCGACATCCGATCCCCCTTGCGGGGGAGATCGGCAGTTTCACCGGCCGCGCCCGGCACAAAAAAATACTTCTCACAGCCCATCCAGCGGAAACTTCAGGTACCGCCGGCCATTCGCCTCGGGCTCCGGCAGCCGTCCGCCATTCATGTTGACCTGCAGCGCATGCAGGATCAGCCTCGGCATCGGCAGCGTCCTGTCCCGAGCCTCGCGCAGGGCGACGAACTCAGCCTCGCTGCGGGCGGCGACGAGATGGGTGTTGGTCGCCTTCTGCGCCGCCACCGTGCTTTCCCACAAGGGCTCGCGGCCGCCGGCCTGATAGTCATGGCCGACGAAGACGCGCGTCTCATCCGGCATTGCCAGGATGTCCTGGATCGAGCGCCAGAGCCGAGCGGCACTGCCGCCGGGAAAGTCCGTTCTCGCCGTGCCGCTGTCGGGCATGAACAGCGTGTCATGGATAAAAGCGGCATCGCCGATCACATAGGTGATCGAGGCCAGCGTGTGCCCGGGTGAGAACAGCACCTTGACCGGAAGCGTGCCGACCTGAAAGGTCTCGCCCTCCGCAAACAGCCTGCCCCACTGCGAACCGTCGGCGGGAAAATCCGGCCAGTTGTAGATCGCCTTCCACAGTTTCTGGACGTCGACAACCCTGTCCCCGATCGCCGTCGGTGCACCGGTCTTCTCTTTCAGATAGTGCGCCGCCGAGAAATGGTCGGCATGCGGATGGGTGTCGAGGATCCATTCGACGCTCAGCCCCTGCTCGCTGATGAAGTCGAGCAGGGCGTCGGCATTCGTCGTTGCCGTGGCGCCGGATCTCTCGTCGAAATCGAGGATCGGATCGATGATGGCGCAGCGCTTCGTCGCCTGGTCGGCGACGACATACTGGATGGCCCCTGTCGGCTTGTCATAGAAGCCGCTGACCTGCGGCCTGGCCAAAGCTACGTCCAATTTCGGCTTCCCCACGCTTGGCCAGCAGGAACGATTTTCTCTGATGGCACCCGAGAGGAGCATGGTTGTCCGCTCGGGTGACCCAGTCAAGTATCAATTCGCTCGCAGCGGCGAGAACGCCAAAAACTGTTCCGAAGCAATCAGGCGGATGGCTGCTTGGTCTTCCTGAGATAGGGCAGGATGGTCTCGTAAGCGCCGAAACGCTTGATCGCATCCTCGTTGGAAACGGCGGCGGTGATGATGACGTCCTCGCCCTGCTTCCAGTTCGCCGGCGTCGCCACCTGATGCTTGGCGGTCAGCTGCATGGAATCGACCGCGCGCAGGATCTCGTCGAAGTTGCGGCCCGTGGTCATCGGGTAGGTCAGCACCAGCTTGATCTTCTTGTCCGGTCCGATGACGTAGACCGAGCGCACCGTGGCGTTGTCGGCGGGCGTGCGGCCCTCCGACGTTTCGCCGGCACCGGCGGGCAGCATATCATAGAGCTTGGCGACCTTGAGGTCCTTGTCGCCGATCAGCGGATAGTGCACCGTTTGGCCGGTCGCCGTCTTGATGTCGGCCTGCCACTTGTCGTGGCTCGCAACCGGATCGACCGAAATGCCGATGATCTTGACGTTGCGCTTCTTGAACTCACCCTCAAGCCCGGCCATCGTGCCAAGTTCGGTCGTGCAGACCGGCGTGAAATTCTTCGGGTGGCTGAACAGAATCGCCCAGCCGTCACCGATCCATTCATGGAATTTGATCGTCCCTTGCGTGGTCTCGGCGGTGAAATCCGGCGCGATATCGTTGATACGAAGGCTCATGGAACATCTCCCCTGTAAACAGATTCCGCCAGAAGCAAGAGGCGGCAAACCATGGCCGCCATCACATGTCCACGCTCCGGCAATCGCCATCTTAGCGCAAAAATTGCGGCCGCGAGATAATATCAAACTCTTGTCGGCGGAAGTGCGAGAATTTTCATGCTGCCGGGGCACCGCCAGCGGATAAGAGCTTTGGTTTGAACTCGAAGTGCGCGCTGCCTCAGGTCTTGTTGACCGCCAAGGTCGCCGTCAGGTCTTCCATCCGCTGCGCCAGCGCGCCAAGCGCATTGGTCAGCACGCTGTCGTTCTTGTCGGCCTTGGTCAGGGCGTCGTCGCGGGTCTTGCGCAAGGTCAGCACTTCGCTCTCCATGCCCTTGACGCGCTTCTGCAGCTCCGAGAGTTCGTCCATCACCATGATGCCGGCCATCACCGTCAGCCGCTGGTCGCCGATCTCGCCAAAGGAGTCCTTCAGATGCGAGACATAGCGGTCGAAACGTTCGGCAAGGTCGATCAGATGATCTTCCTGGCCTTCGTCGCAGGCCATCCGATACTGTTTGCCGTCGATGGAAACCGTGACTTGAGCCATGAGCCTACCTGTCCAGCCCCTTACCTGTCCAACACAGCGCGGATGGTTTCCATGGCGGTCACCAGCCGTCGCGAGACTTCCTTGTTGGCGTCTTCCAGGCGTTCGGCACGCGCTTCGGAATTGTCGAGTTCCTGTGCCAGCCGGGAGCGGTCGGCATTCATCCGCTGCACCTCGGCCTCGGCTTCCGAGTAATCGCGCTCATGCTCGAGCTTGGCCGCAACAGCGTTTTCCAGCCCCTCGATGGCCTTTCCGAGCCTGGCGATAACTTCCTTGAGTGTGGCTTCCCCGGTCATGGCCTTCGTCCTGTGCCCTGCCCATCACCGAATCGTTCGCGTTCAGAACGCGTTATCCAGGAAACATTAGGCACCGGGTGAAGGCAACGTCAACAAAGCTCTCGCGACTGTCCCCTGCTAACGCTAATGTAGACCCGCCGCCGGCATCACAAGGCCGGCAAATGTGCACCGATTTGTTGACTAAAAGCGCGCGCCTGCTATGTGTCGCGCACCCTTTTCAAGGGCTCTCCCAAGCCCCCAAACCCCCACTTCTGGAGGAATCATGACGTCGCGTGAACAACATGACCGGATGGCCAATGCGATCCGCTTTCTCTCCATGGATGCAGTCGAGAAGGCAAATTCCGGCCATCCCGGCCTGCCGATGGGTTGCGCCGACATCGCCACGGTGCTGTTCACGCGCTTCCTGAAATATGATCCCAAGGCCCCGCACTGGGCCGACCGCGATCGTTTCATCTTGTCGGCCGGCCATGGCTCGATGCTGCTCTATTCGCTGCTGCATCTGACTGGCTACGAAGACATGACCATCGACCAGATAAAGCACTTCCGCCAGTTGGGCTCGAAGACTGCTGGCCACCCCGAATACGGCCATGCCACCGGCATCGAGACGACGACCGGCCCGCTTGGCCAGGGCCTCGCCAATTCGGTCGGTTTCGCTCTCGGCGAGCGCATCATGAACGCCGCCTTCGGCAACGATCTCGTCGATCACTACACCTATGTGCTGGCTGGCGACGGCTGCCTGATGGAAGGCGTGTCCCAGGAAGCCATCGCGCTTGCCGGGCACCTCAAGCTCAACAAGCTGATCGTCTTCTGGGACAACAACAACATCTCGATCGACGGTCCGGTGTCGCTGTCCGACAACACCGATCAGGTCGCCCGCTTCCAGGCCTCCGGCTGGAATGCCAGCCACATCGACGGAACCGATCCAGAAGCCATCGCCTATGCGATCGAAGCCGCCCGTCATTCCGACAAGCCGACGATGATCGCCTGCAAGACGACCATCGGCTTCGGCGCACCGACCAAGGCCGGCACCAACAAAGCACACGGTTCACCGCTCGGCGCCGACGAGATCGCCGGCGCGCGCAAGTTCTTCAACTGGGATTCGTCGCCCTTCGAGATTCCGGCCGACATCCTCGACGCCTGGCGCACCGCCGGCAAGGCCGGCGTCAAGGCGCGCACCGACTGGGAAGGCCGCCTGGCCAGGGCCGACGCGAAGCTGCAGGCCGAGTTCGAGCGCCGCATCAGCGGCAAGCTGCCGTCTGATTTCGACGCCGTCATTGCCGATTACAAGAAGAAGCTCTCGGCCGACAAGCCGAAGGTCGCCACCCGCAAGTCGTCCGAGATGGCGCTGGAAGTCATCAACGGCGCCGTGCCCGAGACCATCGGCGGTTCTGCCGACCTGACCGGCTCCAACAACACCAAAACCAGCCAGACCAAGAACATCACATCAGACGATTATGGCCAGCGCTATGTCCACTTCGGCATCCGTGAGCACGGCATGGCGGCCGCGATCAACGGCCTGACGCTGCATGGCGGCCTCATCGCCTATGGCGGCACTTTCCTGTGCTTCTCCGACTATGCCCGTCCGTCGATGCGGCTGGCGTCGCTGATGGGCATCCGCTCGATCTTCGTCATGACCCATGATTCCATCGGTCTGGGCGAAGACGGCCCGACCCACCAGCCGGTTGAGCATCTGGCCGCATTGCGCGCCATCCCCAACCACAATGTCTTCCGCCCGGCCGACGCGGTGGAAACCGCCGAGTGCTGGCAAATCGCCCTCGCATCGGAAAAGACGCCGTCGACGCTGGCGCTGACCCGCCAGAACCTGCCGACGGTGCGCAACGAATTCGTTGCCAAGAACCTGAGCAGCCAGGGCGCCTATGAACTGGCCGCAGCCAGCGGCGAGGCGGCGGTGACGATCTTCGCCACCGGCTCCGAGGTCGAGATCGCGCTCGGTGCCCGCGACCTGCTTGAAAAGCATGGTCATCCCACACGCGTCGTCTCGGTGCCTTGCTTCGAGCTGTTTGACCAGCAGAGCGCCGACTATCGAAAGGCGACGATCGGCAACGCGCCGGTCAAGATGGCGATTGAAGCCAGCATCCGCCAGGGCTGGGATCATCTGATCGGCTCCGACGGCATCTTCATCGGCATGACCGGTTTCGGGGCTTCGGGCAGCATCGAACAGCTTTATCCGCATTTCGGCATCACCGCCGAAGCTGCGGCCAACGCGGCGGAAGCCCGCCTGCATGCCAAGTAGGTTGGTTCAAAGCCGGCGAAATCGCGCAAGGCGGTTTCGCCGGGTTGGCCCAACCTAATCGATTTAAATCCACGTCGCTGCGGCTGGATTCTTTCCGCTTCCGCCGCTATGAAACTGCGGACCTATCGTCTGCCGTCCAGCTCCCAGGGAGAGAATAATGACCGTCAGAGTTGCCATCAACGGATTCGGCCGCATCGGCCGCAACATCCTGCGCGCCATCCATGAATCCGGCCGCAGGGACATCGACGTCGTCGCCGTCAACGACCTCGGCCCGGTCGAGACCAACGCGCACCTCTTGCGCTACGACAGCGTGCATGGCCGCTTCCCGCATGAAGTCTCGGTGTCCGGCGACCAGATCACCGTCGGCAAGGAGACGTTCAAGGTCACCGCAATCAAGGATCCGACGCAGTTGCCGTGGAAGGAACTCGGCATCGACATCGCGCTCGAATGCACCGGCATCTTCACCGCCCGCGACAAGGCAGCCGCGCATCTGACCGCCGGCGCCAAGCGCGTCATCGTTTCGGCCCCGGCCGAAGGCGCCGACCTCACCGTGGTCTACGGCATCAACCACGACCAGCTGACCAAGGACCACATCATCATCTCGAATGCGTCCTGCACCACCAACTGCCTGGCGCCGCTGGCAGCCGTGCTGCACGAGACGGTCGGCATCGAAAAGGGCATGATGACGACCATCCATTCCTATACAGGCGACCAGC
The DNA here is from genome assembly GCF_040323315.1 of Mesorhizobium sp. M0047. Lineage (NCBI taxonomy): Bacteria > Pseudomonadati > Pseudomonadota > Alphaproteobacteria > Hyphomicrobiales > Phyllobacteriaceae > Mesorhizobium > Mesorhizobium sp. M0047. The sequence continues at coordinate 106,775 of NZ_JAMYUW010000019.1, forward strand.
CGACGCTGGACACCATGCACAAGGATCTCTACCGCGCCCGCGCCGCCGCCCTGTCGCAGATACCGACCTCGACCGGTGCCGCCAAGGCGATCGGCCTCGTGCTGCCCGACCTCAAGGGCAAGCTTGACGGCATCTCGATCCGCGTGCCGACCCCGAACGTCTCTGTCGTCGACTTCAAGTTCATCGCCAAGCGTGCGACCACCGTCCAGGAGATCAACGACGCAGTGATCGCCGCTTCCAACGGCAAGCTGAAGGGTATCCTCGGCGTCACCCATCACCCGAACGTCTCGATCGACTTCAATCACGATCCGCGCTCCTCGATCGTGGCGCTCGACCAGACCAAGGTGATGGACGGCAACTTCGTTTCGGTGCTGTCCTGGTACGACAACGAATGGGGTTTCTCCAACCGCATGGGCGATACAGCAGTCGCCTTCGGCAAGACCATCGCCTGATCGCGCACCCATCTTCTCGAGACTGAAACGCCCGGCTTCGTCCGGGCGTTTTTCATGAGTGCGCCTTGCGCCTTCACAATTGGTATCCTGAGCGCCAAAACATCCGAAAATCAGCGGCATAGGCAAAAAACCACCCCGCTGCCTTGCACTGGTCATGTCTTCGCCCCACTCTGCCGTGAAGCGAGAGAAAGAGGAATTCGAGGGGCAAATCACGGATGGAGCACGCGATCTATCTCGTCACGCTGGTCGGTACAGCGCTTGTCGTCGCCGCCGCCTTTTCGAGCCTGATCGCCTTCCGCTTCGGCGCCCCGCTTCTGCTCCTGTTCCTCTGCATTGGCCTGGCCACCGGTACCGACGGTCTCGGCATCCAGTTCGACAATGCCCGCATCGCCTATTTTGCCGGCTCACTGGCGTTGGCCGTCATCCTGTTCGATTCCGGCTTCGGCACGCCACTCAACGCCTTGCGGCAGGCCGCCGGTCCAGCGCTGTCGCTGGCAACCTTCGGCGTGCTTGTCACCACCGGCCTGTTCGGCGCCGCCGCCCACTATCTGCTCCACCTCACCTGGCTGGAATCCTTCCTGCTCGGCGCCGCGGTCGCCTCCACCGATGCCGCGGCCGTGTTCTTCCTGCTGCGCGCAGGCGAGATCAATCTGCGCGAACGCGTGCGTTCGACGCTCGAGGTGGAATCCGGCACCAACGATCCGATTGCCATCTTCCTGACCATCACCCTGGTCGAGGTCATCGCCGCTAACGCCAACCCCGAGACCAATGTCCTGGTCACCAGCCTGTTCCTCGGCTTCCTTCTCAACATGGGCCTCGGCGCCGTCGTCGGCGTGCTCGGCGGCCTCGCGATCGTGCGCCTCGTCGACCGGCTCAATCTCGACCACGGCCTGCTGCCGATCTTCGTGCTGACCTTGTCGCTGATGGTCTTTGCCGCGGCCGGCGCCATTGGCGGCTCCGGCTTCCTGGCGGTCTATCTCGCCGGCCTCATCGCCGGCAATTCCGACATCCGCGCCGTCACAATTCTCAAGCGTTTCCAGGACGGCATGTCCTGGCTGGCGCAGATCATCATGTTCCTGATCCTTGGTTTGTTCGCGACGCCGTCGCAGTTCCCGGCCATCATGGTGCCGGCGGTGCTGCTCGGCCTGTTCCTGATGTTCGTGGCGCGGCCGATCGCGGTCTGGCTGTGCCTGGTCCCGTTCCGCCTGCCGCGTCCCGAGGTCGCCTTCGTTTCCTGGGTTGGCTTGCGCGGCGCGGTGTCGATCCTGCTCGCCATCACCCCGCTGCTCGGCGGCCTGGAAAACGGCCGCGTCATCTTCAATACCGCCTTCATCATCGTGCTGGTGTCGCTGGTCATCCAGGGCTGGACGGTCGGGCCGCTGGCCCGCCGCCTCGGTTTGATCGTGCCGGCCCGCCTTGGACCGCTGGACAAGGTCGAGCTGGAACTGCCGGGCTCGGCCCATCACGAACTTCTTGCCTATCGTGTCGCACCCGGCAGCCCGGTAGCGCGCGGCGAGCGAATCCCGCGCTGGGCCCGGCCCTCGCTAGTGCTGCGCGACGGTCGCTCGATGCGCTTCCAGGACATGGGCCGGCTCGCCGCCGGCGACCAGGTCTACATCTTCGTGCCGGACCGTTATCCGCGCCTGCTGGACAAGCTGTTCGCCAGCCGCGCCGTGGTCGATCCCGAGGACGCCGATTTCTTCGGCGCTTTCGCCGTCGATCCTGCACGCTCTGCCGCCGAACTGGAAATAGCCTATGCGCCCGGGCTCACCGACGTGGAGCAGCAAATGACCGTTGGCGCGCTGGTCACGGCGCGGCTCGGCGGCCATGCCGAATATGCCGACCGGGTGCTGATCGGCCCGATCGAACTAATCGTTCGCGACGTCGACGACAAGGGCAAGATCACGGGCCTCGGCCTTTCCTTTGAACCGACCGCGCCGGTTGCCCGGGTGCCGGTTTTCCTCAGCGCTGGCGAAATCGCCGACCGTCTCTCCACCTTCATCCGCAACTGGCGCAAGCCTACCGAGACGCGAGCGGACGAGGCGCGCGCGGACGAGATGCCTACCCCGGAACCCGCGCCCGAAAAGGCGGCGCCCGGAAACTGACAGCTTCGATTGCCGGCACTGCCGTTCATCCGCCTGCGGCACGAAATCGTGCCGGCTTCAAAAATTCGTTTCGAACCCGGGCTAAGCCTTGCATCATCGTTGGCGCGGGGTATGGTCGCCCGATTTTTCGCGAAAGGAACCCGCATGGCCGCCTTCAAGACACTCGACGATATCGGCAACATCAGCGGCAAGCGCGTGCTGGTGCGCGTCGACCTCAACGTGCCTGTCGCCGAAGGCAAGGTCACCGACGCTACCCGCATCGAACGCATTGCACCGACCATCGCCGAACTGTCCGGCAAGGGCGCCAAGGTCATCCTGCTTGCCCATTTCGGCCGGCCCAAGGATGGTCCTTCGCCTGAATTTTCGCTGGAGCCGATCGCCAAGGCGACGGCCGACGTGCTCGGCCGCCCCGTAGGCTTCGCCAGCGACTGCGTCGGCGGTACCGCGGCAAGCGCCGTCGCCGCCATGAGCGAGGGCGATGTGCTGCTGCTTGAAAACACCCGCTTCTACAAGGCCGAGGAAAAGAACGATCCGGCTTTCACCGAAAAGCTTGCCACTAATGGCGACATCTTCGTCAACGACGCCTTTTCCGCCGCGCACCGCGCCCATTCGTCGACCGAGGGGCTGGCACATCTGCTGCCGGCCTTTGCCGGCCGCACCATGCAGGCCGAGCTCGAAGCGCTGGAGAAGGGCCTGGGCAATCCGGTCCGTCCCGTCGTTGCCATCGTCGGCGGCGCCAAGGTCTCGACAAAGATCGACCTGCTGATGAACCTGGTGAAGAAGGTCGACGCATTGGTCATCGGTGGCGGCATGGCCAACACCTTCCTGGCCGCGCGCGGCACCGATGTCGGCAAATCACTGTGCGAGCATGATCTCGCCACGACCGCCAAGCAGATCATGATCGAAGCGGCCGAGGCCGGCTGCGCCATCATCCTGCCGGTCGACGGCGTCGTGGCCAAGGAATTCAAGGCGGGCGCGGCCTGCGAGACCGTCGCCATTTCGGACGTGTCGGCCGACGGCATGATCCTCGATGTCGGCGCCAAAACCGTGACGACCATCGGCGAATGGATCGACCGCGCCGCGACACTGGTATGGAACGGCCCGCTCGGCGCCTTCGAGATCGCACCCTTCGACCATGCGACGGTGGCGGCGGCCAAGCACGCGGCTCAGCGCACCAGGGCCGGCAAGCTGGTCTCCGTTGCCGGCGGCGGCGATACGGTGGCGGCCCTCAACCATGCCGGTGTCGCCGACGACTTCACCTATGTCTCGACAGCCGGCGGCGCCTTCTTGGAATGGATGGAAGGCAAGCCGCTGCCCGGCGTCGATGTGCTGAAACGCTAGACGCGCTTGGCGTCGCGGAACGCGGGAAACGGATAAGCCGATCAACACATGGAGAGAACGGGCAAGTCGCCCGAGACTTTCAATCGATTCGAGCTTTCCGAGGCTCTTCCTTTGGCGGTAGACTTCCCTTAAGCGCGGAACGAACCCCTTCAGGAGAAGCAAAATGAGCGAACGTCTCGAAGACATTGCCGCCGTGATCGTCGCCGATGGCAAGGGCTTGCTGGCAGCCGATGAAAGTTCCGGCACCATCAAGAAGCGCTTCGACGTCATCGGCGTCGAATCGACCGCCGATAGCCGCCGCGACTATCGCGAGATGATGTTTCGCGCCCGGGACGCGATGACCCGCTACATTTCCGGCGTCATCCTCTACGACGAGACGATCCGCCAGAAAGCCGCCGACGGCACGCCGCTGGTCGACATCATCAAGGCTGCCGGCGCCATACCCGGCATCAAGGTCGACGCCGGCGCCAAGCCTCTGGCCGGCTTTCCCGGCGACACCATCACCGAGGGCCTCGACGGCCTGCGCGAGCGCCTTGCCGAGTACTACAAGCTCGGCGCCCGCTTCGCCAAATGGCGCGCGGTGATCGACATCGACCAGGCCAAGGGCGTGCCCTCGGCCAATTCGATCAGCTCTAACGCCCACGCACTCGCGCGCTATGCTGCTCTTTGCCAGGAAGCCGGCATCGTGCCGATCGTCGAACCGGAAGTGCTGATGGACGGCGCCCACGACATCCACACCTGCTATGACATTTCGAAGGCGACGCTAATCAAGCTCTATGACGAGCTCCATACGGCGCGAGTCGTCCTCGAAGGCACCATCCTGAAGCCCAACATGGTGCTGGCCGGCAAGAGATCGGGCAAGGTGAGCACCCCGGAAGAAGTCGCGGAAAAAACCATAAAACTGTTTCGCGAGACCGTGCCGGCAGCCGTGCCGGGCATCGCCTTCCTCTCCGGCGGCCAGGCGGACGAGGAAGCGACCGCCAACCTCAACGCCATCAACGCCATCGGCCCGCACCCGTGGAAGCTGACCTTCTCCTACGGCCGCGCGCTACAGGCCGCGCCGCAGAAAGCCTGGAGCGGCAAGGCGTCGAACGTAGCCGCCGGCCAGGCCGCCTTCACCCATCGTGCCCATATGAACCATCTGGCGGCGCTTGGAAAATGGAAGGCGAGCCTGGAACAAGCCGCCTGATTGCAGTCCTTCTGTCTTCCGTCGAGCCCGGGCCATGCGCCCGGGTTTTTTGTTTGTGACGTGCCGACTTGGGGTGGAGTGTCTGCGTCCTTATTTCCCTTCGGCGCTGGAGCATGATCCCGAAAAGTGGAATCCGGTTTCGGAAAAAGGCTCAACCAAACAGTCGACATGTCGGCTTTCGCCCATCCCGAACGTCCTTGGGATGACAGACAGGGAGAGATTCATGCATCGCAGCAAGGTTGTTTCGCGCGAAGACTGGTTTCAAGCGCACAAGGCGCATCTGGCGCGCGAGAAGGAACTGACGCGGCTTCGCGAGCGGATCGCGGCTGAGCGGCGTGAACTGCCCTGGCTGAAGATCAGGAAGGACTATGTCTTCGAGACCGAGCAAGGGCCGAAGAAACTGACCGACCTGTTTGCCGGCAACAGCCAGCTGATCGTCTACCACTTCATGTTCGGGCCGGGTTGCGGCCATCATTGCCTGGGCTGCTCGTTCCTTGCCGACCATATCGACGGCGCCAATCAGCATCTGAGACATCACGACGTGTCTCTGGTCGTGATCTCCCGCGCGCCGCTAGCGGAACTTCTGCCCTACAGGCAGCGCATGGGCTGGAAATTCGACTGGGTGTCGTCCTATGCCTCGGATTTCAATTTCGACATGCAGGTCTCCTTCACCGACAAGCAGATCGCCGCCGGCGATACCACCTACAATTTCGAGACCCGTCCCAGGACATCGAAGGAGCTTCCCGGCACCAGTGTTTTCTACAGGGACGAGACCGGCGACATCTTCCTCACCTTCATGTCGCGCGCCCGCGGCGGCGAGGCACTGATCGAAGGGCCGCAACGAAAACGGCCCGTATCACAGTTTGATGGACTGGGTACGGCTGCATGACGAATACCAGGAGGGACGGGCGGCAAAGCCGAACTGCTGCGACTGAAGGCTTTCAACCGAGCACAGACTTGCGCTAAGTCTGCCCCGATCGTTAACGGTATTGCCATGCGCTTCCCGGCCCTTCTCACCTGGCTTGCTTACCCGGTATATGTCTGGCAAGGCCTCGGCGTGCGCCGCCGCACGACGCGCATGCTGCCGGCGCAGGGGCCGGTCATGCACGAAATCGCCGGCATAGCGCCGGCGATCTCGCTTCTGGTGCTGGGCGATTCCTCCGCCGCTTCGGTCGGCATCGGCAATTCGGAAAACGGGCTTGCCGCACAACTCGCCGTGCTGATTGCGCAAAACACCGGCCGCGCCGTGCGCTGGCGAGCCGCCGGGTTCAATTCGGCAACATCGGGCCAGATCCGCGACCATGTCCTGCCCAACCTGTCGGCCGATCCATGGACGCACATCGTGCTCGCCATCGGCACCAACGACACCAAGAATTTTCATTCCGTGCCGCGCTTCAAGAAGGAATTCGGCGGCCTGCTCTATGCGCTCCGTGCCAAATGGCCGGAGGCGCGGGTGGTATGGTCGCCGGTGCTGGAGTTCACGCGGGCGCCGGCAATGCCGCCGTTGCTCGGCAAGATCCTTGAGATCCGCGCCATCGACATGAACCGGATGGGCGAACGCCTCTGCCTGGAGCGCGGCGCGGTGCCGGCGTCGCGCCTGCCCATCGCCAATCCCGAGGCCGGCTTTGCCTCAGACGGCTTTCACGCCTCGGAAGCAGGCTACCGCGCCTGGGCCGAGCATCTCGTCGACCCGGTGCTTGGCGGCTGAAGGTTGACGCGGCCGCCCGGCAGGCGAGGGCTATGCCCAGTGCCCAAGCACGGCCGTTATCGAAATCGCGGCCATTGCCAGCAGCGCCAGCTTCCAGAAGTCGCTGCGCCGTTTCAGTCCCGGCCAGCCGAGCGGCTTGATCAGCTGAATGACCATGATACCAACAATGACGAGCGCGAGGAGTTTCGACATGCCGCCTTTGACCAGCAACGCGGCCGGCTGTCAAAGCGCCTCGTTCCTTACCCGAGAACAACAGGCGCCGCGATCCCGAACCAGAATGCGGCGCCCGCCATTGACCGGCGAGCGACCTACTTCAGCGGCTTGAGGCCGGCCTCGATCGAGGCGCGTTTCGCTTCGAGGAACGGCGGCAAGGCGAGGCTTTCACCCAGCGTTTCCAGCGGCTCGTCGGCAGTGAACCCCGGCCCGTCTGTGGCGATTTCGAACAGGATGCCGTTCGGCTCGCGGAAATAGAGCGAGCGGAAGTAATAGCGCTCGACCTCGCCGCTCGACGGCAGCCGGAATTCGGCCAGCCGCGCGGTCCATTGATGCAGCGTCTCCTGGTCCGGCGCCCGGAAGGCGACATGGTGGACCGCACCCGCACCTTGCCGTGCCGGCGCCAACCCCGGCTGCAACAGAATATGCAACTCCGCCGCAGGCCCGCCCTCACCCATTTCGAAGACGTGAACCTGACCCTCCGGCGACGCGTACTCGCGCGCCTTGCGCATGTTCATAACCTTGGTCACGACTGCCTCGGTGTTGGTGATATCAGGGACGCTGATGACGATCGGCCCGAGCCCGCGGATCTGGTGCTCGGCCGGCACCGGGCTCTGCGCCCAGGGATGACTGTCGCCTTTGCCGTCGTCGCTCACGAGCCGAAGGCGCTGGCCTTCGGGGTCTTCGAAATCCAGACTCGGGTAGCCGCCGATCTCGGCGATCTCTCCCGTCACAATGCCTTCGCCTGCCAAGTGCTGCTTCCACCAGCCAAGGCTCTCTTGGTTGCCGACCCTGAGGCTGGTCCGCGCAATGCTGCGCGTGCCGCGCTTCTCGCGTCCGACCGGCCAGTCGAAGAAGGTGAGATCGGTGCCCGGTGTGGCTTCGCCATCGGCATAGAAGAGGTGGTAGGCCGAGGTGTCGTCCTGGTTCACGGTCTTCTTGACCAGCCGCAGACCCAGCACCTTCGTGTAGAAGTGAAGATTGTCCGGCGCATTGGCGGTGATGGCAGTGAGGTGGTGGATACCTGTCAGTTGCAAGCTCATGGTCGTCTCCCTGGTTTTGGGAAAGAATTTTCTCCTCTCATATCAGAACTGCGGCCACGTCGCTGAAGGCCGTGTATTCCGACAGTCCGTCGCCGGACGCTGAACAACGGACCTTGGCCAGCGTCGTTGCAGTGAACAATCAGGATGTGGAAAACCTGTGCGCATCACGGTTTGACGTCAATGAAAGAAGGACCCCTTGCTGGCAAATGCACCAGTCGGAATTATCGTCGCCGCCCTGCGACCCTCCTGACAGACTGCTGTCAGGAGGGGTGTGCGATAGTGTCTTCATCAGAAGAGAGGAGACCAGCCATGAACGGTTTTACCATTTTGCGCGGTATGCAGCACTATGTCGGCAAGATCCGGACGATGCGCAACGAGATCCGCACCCGGCGGCTCATGAACTCGCTGCCAGCGGACATTCGCAAGGATATCGGCTGGCCGGACATGTATGCCGACCGTCGCTTTCGCGGCAATTGAGTGAGACGAATTTTTCGACGCTGCGGTTGGATGTGGGCTCCGCAACGCCCAGATAACAGGTCGGCGCGTGAGGGATGGAGCGAGCTTATGCCCGAACAGAAGACAATCGGCTTTCTTTTCATCGAAGGTTTTGCCGACTGGGAGTACGGGCTGCTGGCGGCTTCGGCGGTCGAATGGTTCGGCGCCCGGGCCGTATCGCTAGCGCCTGACGGCAAGCCGGTGACCGGCATCAGCGGCTTTCGGCTGACGCCCGATCGCTCGGCAAAAGCCGATGAGAATTCCGATCTCGACGCCATTGCCGTAATCGGCTCCGACGAATGGGCCGGCAAGGCACCGCCGGATGTTGCTGACCTGCTCAACGCTGTTGCATCGCGCGGCGGCGTGGTCGGCGGCATCTGCGCCGGCACTTTGGCGCTGGCGCGCGCCGGCCTGTTCGAGAAGGCCAGGCACACCAGCAATGGTCGCGACTGGATCAATGGTCATCAAGCCGGCTATGCCGGCGCCAGCCTCTATCAGGACGTGCCGCATGCTGTGGCTGACGGCAAAGTCGTTTCCGCACCGGGCTCGGCGCCGGGCACTTTCGCGCTTGCCTTTCTGAAGTCGCTTTATCCGGAAAGAGGCAGCGATCTCGCGCAGATGCGGACACTTTACGCCAAGGAGTATGCTGAATCCTCCTGACAGCATGCTGTCAGGAGGGGGCGTGCAATGGTGCAAGCTTCAGACCCTGTGCATCGGCGGTCGAAAGGACGATCGATGAAGAGTTGGAACGACAGACTGAACACACCAGGCATCAACATCGTGAAGCCGAGGCCGCGCACGATGCCCGATGTCATCGAAGGTCAGCCTATGCTGATGCCGACGGTCCAGCAGGTCGATGATTTCATCCGCTCAATTCCGGAAGGCGTCGAGATGGACGTGCGTCCGCTGCGCACGGCGCTTGCCATCGAGCATGGCGCCGAAGTGACATGTCCGGTTACCATAGGCTATCATCTGCGCACGATTGCCGATGCCGCCAATGAGGACCTTGAGCGCGGCATGGCGCTGAGCGACATCGCCCCTTTCTGGCGCGTGCTTGATACACAACGAGTAAACTGTCCTTCGGCGCGGAATTCGTCGCCATGCAGCGCAAGTGCGAAGGGCTGAAGCCGTAATGCATGTCATCTGGAAGTGGATCCGGTCCGGGAGCCACGGCATGCATGGGAACAACATTGGGGAAGCAAACGATGCGCCGCGCCGACAGGCTCTTTCAGATCGTGCAGCATCTGCGTGGTGGCCGTCTGGTCACCGCGCAGAAGCTCGGCACGTGGCTCGAGGTTTCCGAGCGAACCATCTACCGCGACATTGCCGACCTGCAGTCGACCGGCGTGCCGATCGACGGCGAGGCCGGCGTTGGCTACATGATGAGGGAGGGTTTCGACCTTCCGCCACTGATGTTCACGCGTGACGAGATCGTCGCGCTGGTTGCCGGCGCCCGCATGGTGCGCGCCTTTGGTGGCGCTGCCATGGCGCGCGCCGCCGACGAGGCGCTGGTCAAGATCGGCGCCGTACTGCCCGAAGCCGAAAAGGACCGCATCGCCCGCACCGAGATCCAC
>NZ_JAMYUW010000020.1:0-97914 GCF_040323315.1 Mesorhizobium sp. M0047
AGCTTGCGTCCATCGCCGGTCTCCTTCCCGGCCAACAGAATCCCGCTTGGTTACCAGAGCGTTAACGATTCATGATTCCGCCCTGCTGTCTCTGACCCACGACGTCAAATAGGCGTGGCCCAGGTCATTTCAACGGAAAGCGACCCATCGATCGGTAGCAGGACCCTATTCCTCCGGTCCAGGCGCGGCGCTCGAGCCTTGACCCGCAAGCATCACGGCAATACGCTGCCAACGCTGCTGTAGGGCGCATCGGCTTCCGGCCGGAGGGGCATTGCCCGCCTACGCCACCTCAACCCGCAATGCGCCCATGCCAACCCTCGAACACCACAAGAAACAGGCCAAGCTCTATCTCAAATGGCACCGCGAACGGTACTATCCCGTCGCCGCTGTGATTGGATGGATCTTGCCGCGTTTCCGCAATCTGACCGATAATCAGATCCTCGATCACGGTTTCAAGCTTGCCGATGCCCAGGAACTGGTCGCCAGGAAATCAGGTTTCGATAGCTGGCAGGCGCTGAAGAAAGGCCTTCAAACCGTGACCGACCGCATAGCAACAGATGCCGAAAAGCCGTTCCTGGCCTTTGCCGAACCTCAGCTCTTTGTCTCCGATATTGAAGCGGCCTGTGGTTTCTACCGGCAAAAGCTCGGCTTCGAGACGCGCTTCACCTATGGCGAACCGCCCTTCTACGCCCAAATCATCCGCGATGGTGCGCGGCTCAACCTGCGCCATGTCGACAAGCCGCCTTTCACCACCAGTCACGGCGACGATCTCCTGGCGGCGACGATTGCGGTCGACAACATCAAGGCGCTGTTCCTGGAATATCAGGCGGCCATGGCCCCTTTCCACCAGACATTGCGAACCGAACCGTGGGGCGCCCGCACGTTCATCATCAAGGATCCCGACGGAAACCTTGTCTGCTTCGCGACCAGCGCGAATTGACCTCACAAAAAGAAACGGCGCCACGAAGGCGCCGTTTCTTTTGGTAATCGGTATGGAGAATTATTGCGCGCCGCGCGCCACGCGCTCGATCTCCTCGCGCACCAGCCTTTCGACCAGCGTCGGCAGATTGTTGTCGAGCCAATCCTGCAGCATCGGGCGCAGCATCTCTTCGGCCATCTCGTCGAATGTCTTTTTGCTTCGGCTGGCAAACGCGTCGGAAAGTTCGCCAAAGGCGGCGGCAACCTGACGGCCGGTGTGCTCGGAAACGATGGCCGGACGCGGCGCATCACTGGCCGTGACCGGCCGCACCACGTCTGGACGAGGCGGCTCGGAGGCTGCTTTCGCGTTCGCTTCGTCCCTTGAATTGTCCATTGGCGGCTGGACAACCGGCTTGCGTGCCTCGGCCCTGTCCGACACCATTTTGGCCTGCTCACCAACCGCGGCGATCTCGCGCCGCCAATCGGCAACGGGAGCGTCGGGGGCAGTGACGGGACGCGGTGCCGGCGCGTTGGCCGGCTCGGCGGCAACCCGGGCGCTGACCTCGGCAAGTGTCATCGATGACTTTGTAGGGGCTGGTTCGGGGCGCACCCGCGTTTCCGTACGCGCGATCACCGGCTCGACCGCCGGCAGCTGCGCCTGGACTTCCGCCAGCGTGACCGGCTTCCTGATCTCGGGATCGGCATGCAGGTCGGCACGGAATGCGTCGACGTCGGGGGCGGCATCGACGCTCGGCGCCGGCTCCAGATCCTGGCGAAACTCATCGGCGTCGCCCGGCTGCTTGCGGCCGCCGTCGCTGTCCTCGATGATTCGCCTGATGGAAGCCAGGATCTCTTCCATGGAAGGTTCGCGCTGTGCGCTGCTTGCCGTTGCCATCGTCACATCCGCCGCCTTTGTGACCTCTGTGGATTTCCGCTCCGGCAAGGCCGGATCGAATCATGGCAACAGCGTAGCCGACGGATCGCCGCACGAGAATCCCCAATCTGGGGACTTGTGGGATTTCAACAGATTAGCGTGATCTTAAACCCACGAGCAGCGGAGCAAGCAATCCTGCTCAAACGGCGAGACGGAAAAGTCCGGACCGGGCGCCCTCAGCGGCCGTCCGGCGTGCGCAGGCCGATCCACTTGTCCTTGACGGCGTTGTAGTGCTCTTCAGGCTTGTATTTCGTCACCTGCAGGCCAAGGCGGTCGACGGACAGGCGGCCGGTCGCCTGCAGGATGGCGTAGCTCGCCACCACCACATCATGCTCATAACTCGCCTGGTTGATCTCGGCAGTGATGACCGTAGCCTGTGCGTTGAGGACATCGAGCGTGGTGCGCTGGCCGACATTGCGTTCTTCGATGACGCCATTCAACGCCAGCTTTGCCGCCTCGATCACTTGCCTGTTGGCCGTCAGCTGCTGCTGCGCGGCGGTGTACTCGGTCCAGGCGGCGGTGACGGCCTGGCGCACCTGATCACGGCTCACGTCGACCTCGATGCGGGCCCGGCTGAGCGATTCCTTATCCTGGCGCACAATCGCCGAAGTGCGGCCACCGGAATAGATCGGGATGGTCAGCGTTGCCCCGACGCTGGCCGAGTTTGTAGTGCCGTCCTGCGTCGTGAGCCCGCCCGGCACAGTGTTGCGATAGGCGCTCGAAACGCCGGCGGAAGCAGACAACTGCGGCAGCAGCGCGCCTTCGGCCGACTTCACCGAAAACGAAGCAGCGTCGACCAGATGCTGGGTGGCAAGGATAGCCGGGTGCTCGTTCGAGGCCACTCCGATGGCGGCGGCCAGGCTTGACGGCAACAGCTTTGCCACCGGCGAAGCGCCTTTAAGCTTCCCTGGTTCGTCGCCGACGATCTGGCGATAGCTCGCGGCACTCGCCAGTGCCTGCGCCCGGGCGGCGCTCAGCGATGCCACGGCGGCGGCCCGCGAAGCATCGGCCTGCGCGACGTCGGTACGCGTGCCTTCACCAACTTCGAAACGCGAACGCGCCGCGCGCGCCGTTTCGGTGAGGAATTGCAGGTTCTGCTCGGTCAGCACTGCAATCTGGCGGTCGCGAATCACGTTCATATACGCCTGGGCGGCGCTGAACAGGGTGTTCTCTTCGGTGTTGCGCAGGCTTTCGACCGAAGCGCGAACCTGTGATTCGGCGGCAGCGACATTGTTCCTGGTCTGAAAGCCGTCGAACAGCGTCTGATTGATCTGGACACCAAAATTGCCGGTGGTCAGCCGTACACTACGATCCGCACCGGTGAGATGGCTGCTGGAATAGTCGATTGTCGCCGAGCCGTTGATGGTCGGACGCCAGCCCGACTTGGCGATGGCGACGCTCTCATCGGTAATACGAACGCCGGCGCGGGCGGAATTCAGCGAAGAATTGTACTGATAGGCCTTTGCAAGCGCGCCTGAGATGGTTTCCGCCGAAGCGGTCAGTGGGGACAGCATGGTCGCCGAAACGAGGACGGCGGTGAAAAGTGACTTTCGTACAGACGGCACGGTTAAACCCTCATTCGTTTTCCATGGGAACTGCGCCGCACCGGCTTCTCGTCGTGATCAGCCGCCGCCGCGTGTTCGATGTTCCCTGCTGCTCAGCCCCAAAGTGCCCCCAGTTTGCGGATCAGCAACAATTGTTCAAATGCAAGCGACCATGACAATGCCTCTGCTGCAAGGCAAAATCACTCAAAACTCGAAAGCATGAATACGTTCGAATCCCGGTAGTGGCTTAATTGCCGCATTAAACGCGCGTCTTCCGGTTACAACCCCTCCCGCCTTAAAAAAAAGTCGGGCCAGGCCGGAATTGCCTTGCCCTTCAACGGCGACGAGTCGGCCGCCTTCGGCAAGCTGGTCGAGCAGCGGCACTGGGACTTCCGTGACGCTGCCGCCGACGAAGATGACGTCATAAGGCGCCTGGGCGGCATGCCCTTGTGGCAACGCCCCCTGCACAACGGTCACATTGCTGCAGCCAAGCGACGATAGCGTCGATCTGGCGGTTTCCGCCAGCGCCGAATCGCTTTCGAGCGCCACCACGGACCTGGCCAGCCGCGACAGGATAGCCGAAGCATAACCCGTGCCGCAGCCGACATCGAGCGCCGAGTCGGTCGACTTGATCTCAGCCAGTTGGATGAGCTTGGCCAGCGGCGAGGGTTCCATCAGGTAGCGCGCGCCGTCCGCGCCGGTGGCAATGCGGATGTCCTCGTCGATGTAAGCGAGATCGCGCTGGGCGGCGCCGACAAAAGCCTCTCGTGGCACGACGAGCATGGCCTCGAGCAGCGGCGCGCTGGTCACATCGGTGGTGCGAACCTGGCCATCGACCATCTTGACGCGAAGCTCGGAGAAATCAGCGCTCATGTTCCAACCAATCCGCTTGCCGCGCCAGAACCGCGGTTCATTACGTCAGGAACTTCAGGCCCCCTACGCTTGCTGCGCGGGGGCCCGGGCATTGGAGGCCTCGCCCGGAATCGAACCGGGGTGCAAGGATTTGCAGTCCTCTGCGTAACCACTCCGCCACGAGGCCTCGTTGCTCCCGGCGTTCCACCCGGTTCCAATAGGTTGCGGCGAAAATGCCGTCAAGCGGCCACCGTGCATTCCGAACGGTTTCCCTGTGCGCCGATCCGGGCAGACCCTGTCAAATCGTCAGGCCCCAAGCCCACAGCTACATTAGATGCTTCTTAAGCATAGCCTGCCGCAGGAAAAACCCCTTCGGGGTTCACGCGTTGAGCACGGCAGGAGACAAAGCCATGCGCCAGGCAATGGAGATGATAGACAAGAATGCGCCGCCAGGCCTGTCCTGAGCGCGGTGCGGAGAGTTTTTGCACTACGCCACCGACCCGCCTGTCCATTGAAGGCGCGGGCAAAGGGCAAAGCTTGCCTCAGCCGCGGCGATTCTCATGCAGATCCGTGAAGCAAGGGCCCGCTGAGGTGTGCCCACGCCATGTCAATCCGGCCGACGCCGCCGTTCCCACCAGACGACAAAGCGTCGGCGGTGGCGCCGCACCATGGCGAACTCATAGGAAAGCACCAGCAATCCGAGCGGGACCATCCAGAAACCGAGGATCGGCAGGAACCCGAGGATGCCGCCGATGGTCAGCAGGACACCGATGGTGATTCTGAGCCCGCGCGAGCGCGGCATTTTGAACTCGCGCCCGAAAACTGAGATTTTGCGCGCCGGCATGTGGTTATCTTGTGCTGTCATCGTCTCGAAAGATTGACCCGTTTTGATCGTTCAGAAGCATCAGCGAACCCAAGCGCGGCCGCGCTTTCGGTTCGGTGTCCCTGCCAAGACTGCTAATATGAGGGCATCTCTCGACGATTGCGAGAAACGCCTGTGCGAAAAAGCCTCGGAAAAATGCGAATTGCTTCTTTGCAAAGCCGAAAAGGGCAGCTATACGCTGCGCAACTCGCATAAGAGCCTCCGTTCCCCGGTAGCTCAGTGGTAGAGCAACCGGCTGTTAACCGGTTGGTCGCTGGTTCGAATCCGGCCCGGGGAGCCAATCTTTTTAAGCACTTAACCAAATTTCTTAGGTCGGCAAATTTGCCGATGTTCTGTGCTGGGCTGCGTTTCGGGCTACATCTGCAGGGGGAGCAAATGAAAACGTCAACACTCGTGTTTTTGTTGGCAGTCGTTTGTGCTGGGATTTCGATGTGGACGGATCAGCCAATCATGGGGGTCTTCATTGTTGGACAGGTCCTCTACTGGCGGACTCACATCCTAGAAGTGAAAATCAACCGTCTGCTCGATGAGCGAGGGGCTTTTCGTAGCGGACTACGAGCTGAATAAAAAGGCCCGCCACCGTGAGGCAGCGGGGCTAGTTCGGGAGGAGTGTCGGGCATCCCCTTTGCCCGCGAAACAACGGTACGCCTCACTTAGCTGGATAATAAGCTCGCGCCGGTTGAAGCTCAGTATATTCCAGCTGCGTGACTTTTCTGCCACAAGATAAAGAAAGCCCGCCACCATCGGCAGCCATTCCTGCAAGTTTGCAGGTTTGACCAGTTCGCCTTCTGGCGGATCATCTCGGAAAAATAGGACCGGAACTCCGCGCCCAGCTCTGGCGACAAGCGAAACGAAAGTCCGCCGCTGGAGTCTTCGGTCCGATGGACCAGATCATATCGCCGTTCGCGGGATCGACCGTCGGGACGATGGACTCGAGGCGCTCGGCTCTCTCCATGTAGACGGCGATGTTTCCCTTCATAGCCGCATCAGTACGGTCTGATCAGTCGGATCGTCGCGCCACCTGATTTGTTCGCGGTCGTTGTCCGGCTCGGAGTCGCCGCCTTCCTCGTCGTCGCAGTCGTCTTGCTCGCGGTCGTCGCACTGCCCAAGGGCACCCGTCACAGACCGCCAGCTCCGCCACCAGCCCAAATGACTATCTGGGAAAGATCGGCGATGTCGCCATAGATCTTCGAACCTTTGACGAGAAAACACTTGTCCCCCAGGACTTCGGCGAGTGAGCTTGACGCGGTGCAAACCGGCAGGTTCACCTTATGGCCCTTGGCATCGGCATAGCTGATGCTGATCGCGAGGATAGCGAGTACGAGAGTCGTCTTGCTCATATTTAGCCCCTAGAGCCAGCAGGCCCATTGGGCGGCAAAACCGGGTTGCCGCCCTTTGCCTTGCCATTAGGTGGAGCGGGGGTTTAAGTCGCGCCATCCCTCGATTGGATGACGAGGGCTCATCTATATTAGCTATCACTTAACGAAGCCGCCGCCTGCTGGTAAGTAAATGCAACGTCGGCTCCGTTCTCCGCCAGTGCCAATGCGATCGCGGCCCCGATGCCCCGCGATCCTCCGGTAACCAATGCACGCTTCCCGTTCAGATCGATCATGTGGCCGCTTCGAATAGTGCCCGAATAAGTCAAGCTGTGTCGCAGCAAGTGGAACGTGCGGGCCATGTCGCCGAAGGAGTGCCACCTCGAACACAGGTCCTCGAGAGGCTTCGCAGCGTTCGTGTCCTAGCTGTCGAGACCCCAAAGTTCCGGGTTGCGTTTGAAATACTCAGTTAGCATTTCGGTGAGCACCCTGACTTTCCGCGTGGGATGCTGACCCGGCGGGCGGACGACATACGCGGCCGCCGGAGGTACCGGATAGCGTGTCATGATCGGGACCAGCGTGCCGGAGGCCACGTATTCATGTGTGATGCAATCGGCGAGCCAGGCGATGCCGAGACCTGCCGCCGCCGCGGCGGCAAGCGCCGTAGCGCTATCGGCCTTGAACCTGCCCTGCGGCTGAACCGTGACAACCTTGCCATTATCCATGAACTGCCAGGTTTCTGTTCCCTGCATGAGGGCCTGATGGGTGACGAGTTCGTCCAGGGTCTCAGGTGAACCGTGCGCTTCGATATAGTCCGGGCTGGCGACAAGCTTGCCATGGAACGGCCCGACGCGCTTCGCGATCAGGTTGGAGTCCTGAAGGTAGCCAACCCGGATCGCGCAATCGAAACCCTCGGCGATGAGATCGACGAAGCGATCGCTGTAGGAGGTATGAATGTGAAGCTGCGGGTGCTGGCGCGCCATCTCCGCGAGCACCGGGGCGAAGTGGGTTGGGCCGAAAGTAAGCGGCATGGCAACCCTCAGGCGGCCGCGCAGCTCACCGGTGGGGAGGATCGTTTCCCTTGCGGTGTCGATCTCGGCGCTGGCCCGGGCCGCATGGTCCCTGAACGTGATCCCCGCTTCCGTAAGCGCCGCGCCGCGGGTCGTTCGTGCAAGAAGCTGGACGCCAAGTTCCGCTTCAACCCGAAAGAGCCGCCGACTGACGATTGACTTGGAGACGCCGAGCCGGCGCGCGGCGGCCGACACGCCCCCTGCATCGGCCACTGCGACGAATGTCCGTAGATCTTCTATGTCCAATTCAGCGTTCCTCGTTTCGCGACACAGCTTGCCTGATTATGGCACTACCGCATCACCAAAAGGAACGGCAAATTGCGTCCAGGCAACGTCGCCCGCTGGCGCATGTCTCCCGTGAACCCATTGCCGTCCATGGCGGCAGAGAAAGGAAGTCTTGATGACCCCTCGTAACGGCCTTGATTCGCTTCTTCGTCCTGAAGACTCGGTCCTCGTTCTGATCGATCACCAGCCTTACCAGCTCGCAAACCTGAACAGCCACGATCCGCACATGGTGGTCAACAACACGACCGCGCTGGCGAAGCTAGCAAAAGCTTTCAATGTTCCGACCATTCTCACCAGCGTGATCGCGGCGCGCGGTGGACTTCTCTTCAAGCAGATCACCGATGTATTTCCGGACCAGGAGGTCATCGATCGCACCTGGGTGAACACCTGGCAGGACGAGAATGTGGTGAACGTCGTCAAGGCGACCGGCCGCAAGCAGCTGATCATCGCCGGTCTGTGGACCGAGGTCTGCGTCGCAATGCCTGTGATCCAGGCCGCCGGCGAAGGTTGGGATGTGACCGTTATCACCGATGCGTCGGGCGGGATTTCGAAGGAGTCTCACGAAGTTGCCATCCAGCGAATGATCGCGGCCGGCGCGAACGTGATGACCGTGATGGCGCTCGCTGGCGAATGGCAACGCGATTGGGCGCGCACCGAGCATGTCGAGGAGCTGACCGAGATTCTCATCCAGCACTTCGGCGGCAGCGGCATCGCGTATCTTTGGGAGCAGCAGCTTCTCAACACGCCAGTAGCCGGCTGATCCCGGCCGGCATGGCGAGCGAAGCAGACGGTTAACACACGGCCCCAGACGCGACAGGTCAAGCGGCCTTCGGTAGGACGGCACGATAGCGGCCGTAACCCGCCTTCACGAACAGTTCCACGTCGCACATCCTGGATAGATAGCATCGGGGGATCCCGGTGGCCGTGAGTTCAGCTGTGCACACCTCGCCCCGCTCTCGCGGCAGAGCGACGGGCCGCTCCCTGAGCGTCAATGTCGGCCCGCCGGCGAGGCGCATTCTGGCGCAGGGTGATAGCGAATTCGCATTTCTCAGCTTCATCGACTCCGGGGAGCCATTTCAATCAAAACTGCGAGCGCCGCCTGCTCGCAGTTGGACTTCAGCCCTCTCCTTCCAGTGCAAGCGTCTTCAGGAGTTTAATCTTGGCGACATTTTTCCCGTCAAGATAGTCGGCTCTGGAATTTCAATCGAAAAAAGAGCTATGATGACCTTGGCATTCGCCGGGACCAGCTTCGCGTCCTCCAGAATGCCGGGGAGGAACGGGACATGGCCGTAGCGCTTGTACTCGTTTTGATTGTAGTGGGCTCGGTGCTGTTTCACCTGCTGAGCCCATGGTGGTGGACGCCGATTGCCTCGAACTGGGGCTATATCGACAACACCATCATCATCACCTTCTGGATTACCGGCGTCGTCTTCGCCGCCGTGGTCCTATTCATGGCCTATTGCGTCTTCCGCTTCCGTCATCGGGAAGGGAACCGGGCCGCCTACGAGCCGGAGAATAAGCGGCTCGAATCCTGGTTGACGATCGTCACAGCGGTCGGGGTCACGGCGTTGCTGGTTCCCGGCCTGTTCGTCTGGAGCCGGTTCGTCAACGTCCCGAGCGACGCAACGGAGGTCGAAGTCGTCGGCCAGCAGTGGCAGTGGAGTTTCCGTCTGCCCGGCAAGGACGGCAAGCTTGGCACATCCGACACCCGCGACGTCACCACCGACAATCCGCTGGGCGTGATCGCCAGCGATCCCAATGGTCAGGACGATGTCCTGGTCGAAGCGGCTGATCTGCATTTGCCGGTCGGCAAACCGGTCAAGATGCTGCTCCGATCGATCGATGTGCTGCATGATTTCTATGTGCCGGAATTCCGCGCCAAGATGGACATGATCCCCGGCTCGGTCACCTATTTCTGGTTCACCCCGACCAAGACCGGAACCTTTCAGGTCCTGTGCGCCGAACTTTGCGGCCAGGGGCATCCCTTGATGCATGGTGTGGTCGTGGTCGACACGCAGCAGGACTACCTGGCCTGGTTTGGCCAGCAGCAGACTTTCGCGCAGTTGTCGGCACCCCAGCAAACGGGCGCGGCAGACAACGCTCCGGGGAAGACTATGGCGCCGGGCAAGACGATAGCGCCAGGTTTGAAAATTGCAGCAAAGCTCGAAACGGTCGGGTCTCGCTGAAAAGGACGCGGAGGTGTTCCTATGGTCGACATCACACCTGCAGATGGCATCCCCCCGGCCGAAGTCGCGGAAGTGGAGCTTTACCATCCGCACAGTTGGTGGACGAGATACGTCTTCGCGCAGGACGCCAAGGTCATAGCCATCCAGTATTCGGCGACGGCAACGGGAATCGGCCTGGTCGCCCTGGTGCTATCCTGGCTAATGCGGCTGCAACTCGGCTTCCCCGGCACGTTCGACTTCATCACCCCGGAAGCCTACTACCAGTTCATCACCATGCACGGCATGATCATGGTGATCTACCTGCTCACCGCCCTCTTCCTCGGCGGCTTCGGCAACTATCTGATCCCGCTGATGGTCGGCGCGCGCGACATGGTTTTCCCCTATGTCAACATGCTGAGCTACTGGATCTACCTGCTCGCCGTGCTGGTCCTGGTGTCGAGCTTCTTTGCACCGGGCGGACCGACAGGCGCCGGCTGGACGCTCTACCCGCCACAAGCCATCATGAGCGGCACGCCGGGCGGCCAGGACTGGGGCATCATCCTGATGCTCTCCTCACTGATCCTGTTCATCATCGGTTTCACGATGGGCGGCCTGAACTATGTGGTGACGGTGCTGCAGGGCCGCACGCGCGGCATGACGATGATGCGCCTGCCGCTGACCGTCTGGGGCATCTTCACAGCAACCGTCATGGCCCTGCTTGCCTTTCCGGCGCTGTTCGTCGCCTGCGTCATGATGCTGCTCGACCGCGTCCTCGGCACCAGCTTCTTCATGCCGGCGATCTCCGAGATGGGCGAGCAACTGCAGCACAATGGCGGCAGCCCGATCCTGTTCCAGCACCTGTTCTGGTTCTTCGGCCATCCCGAGGTCTACATCGTGGCGTTGCCGGCCTTCGGTATCGTCTCCGACCTGATCAGCACCCATGCACGCAAGAACATTTTCGGCTATCGGATGATGGTTTGGGCCATCGTCGGCATTGGCGCGCTGAGCTTCGTGGTCTGGGCGCACCACATGTATGTCAGCGGCATGCACCCCTATTTCGGCTTCTTCTTCGCCACCACGACGCTGATCATCGCCATTCCGACTGCCATCAAGGTCTACAACTGGGTGCTGACCTTATGGCGCGGCGACATCCATCTCACCATACCTATGCTCTTTGCCCTGGCCTTCATCGTCACCTTCGTCAATGGTGGGCTGACCGGGTTGTTTCTTGGCAATGTCGTCGTCGATGTTCCGCTGTCCGACACGATGTTCGTCGTCGCCCACTTCCATATGGTCATGGGTGTCGCCCCGATCCTCGTGGTTTTTGGCGCGATCTATCATTGGTACCCGAAGGTCACTGGCCGGATGCTCAACGAAATGCTGGGCCGGTTCCATTTCTGGGTCACCTTCCTCGGCGCCTACCTGATTTTCTTCCCCATGCACTACCTCGGCCTGATGGGCGTGCCGCGGCGCTATGCTGAACTGACCGACATGACTGTCATGACCGAGTCAGCCCACCACCTGAACTCGTTCATCAGCATCATGGCGTTCATCGTCGGCTTCGCTCAGATGGTGTTCCTGTTCAATCTCATCTGGAGCATCCGCCATGGCCGCGAGGCTGGCGGCAATCCGTGGCGGGCCACGACCCTCGAATGGCAGACGCCGCAAACACCGCCGGCCCACGGCAATTTCGGCAAGGAGCTACCGATCGTCTATCGCTGGGCCTATGATTACAGCGTGCCAGGCGCCAAGGAGGATTTCATTCCGCAGAACATGCCGGGCTCCTTTGGCCCCTCAAGGGAGCCGGCATGAGCGTTATCATAGTCTTCCTGTTCGTCATCGCCGGCTTTGCCGGATGGTGGCTTTCACATCAGGGGCTGATGTCGAAGCCATGGCTCGAGCAAGGTCTGGCCGGGGATTTTGTCGCCCTCGACCGGTCGGCGCTACCCACCGCCAAGATCGGCCTCGGTGTCTTCCTCGCCGTCGTCGGCTGCCTGTTCGCGCTCTTCACCAGCGCCTATTTCATGCGGATGGCGGTATCGGACTGGCAGCCGCTGCCGCTGCCGCGGCTGCTCTGGCTCAACACCGGGGTGCTGGTCCTGAGCAGCATTGCCCTGCAATGCGCCTCGGTCGCGGCGCGCAGGGGCCAGGTCGACATGGTCAGGCTCGGCCTCGCCACGGCCGGGCTCACGGCGCTTGCCTTCCTGATCGGACAGCTCATGGCATGGCGGCAGCTGACCGCCGACGGCTATTTTCTGACCTCCAATCCGGCCAACAGCTTTTTCTACCTGATCACCGGCATGCATGGCCTGCACATACTGGGCGGGCTGGTGGGCCTCGGCAGAACAACCGCCAGCGCCTGGAACGCAGCGCGGCCCGAACGGCTTCGCCTCAGTGTCGAGTTGTGCGCCATGTACTGGCATTTCCTGCTCTTCGTCTGGCTCGCCGTCTTTGCCCTACTGGCCGGCTGGGCCGCGACGTTCATCGACATTTGCCGACAGTTGCTGACCTAAGGGATCAAACGAATGGCAGAGACACTCACGCATACCCAGACGGAGCCACGGCCCTCAGGCTGGCAAGGCATTGCCGCCGACTGGTCCTCGGATCAGCGGGCGTTCAAGAACGTGTCCTGGGGCAAGGCCATGATGTGGATCTTCCTGCTCAGCGACACCTTCATCTTCGGCTGCTTCCTGCTCTCCTACATGACCGCTCGCATTTCGACACGCGTGCCGTGGCCCAATCCGAGCGAGGTCTTTGCGCTTCGTATCGGCGGCTCGGATATCCCGCTGATCCTTATTGCGATCATGACCTTCGTGCTGATCTCGAGCAGCGGAACAATGGCCATGGCGGTCAATTTCGGCTATCGCCGCGACCGCCGCAAGACAGCGATCCTGATGCTTCTGACCGCGGCACTCGGCGCGACCTTTGTCGGCATGCAAGCCTTCGAATGGACCAAGCTGATCACCGAAGGGGTACGGCCCTGGGGCAACCCCTGGGGCGCCGCACAATTCGGTTCGACTTTCTTCATGATCACCGGTTTCCACGGCACCCATGTGACGATCGGGGTGATCTTCCTGATCATCGTGGCGCGCAAGGTATGGCGCGGAGATTTCGACACCGGGCGACGCGGCTTCTTCACCAGCCGCACGGGGCGCTACGAGAATGTCGAGATCATGGGGCTGTACTGGCACTTCGTCGATCTGGTCTGGGTATTCATCTTCGCATTCTTTTATCTTTGGTGAGAGGCAGGCTTTGGTGAGAGGAAAAAATGGCTGAAGCAACCGCAAACGGCCTCGGGCAACACGCACTTCAGGCTGCGCATGAAGCGCCGGCCGCTGTCGCCCATGCCGACGCGCATCAGGAACATCCGATCAAGCTCTATCTGGTGGTCTGGGCATGGCTGTTCATCCTCAGCACGTGCTCCTACCTGGTCGATTATTTCGGCCTTCACGGCTATCTCAGATGGTCGCTGATCCTGATCTTTATGATCCTCAAGGCAGGGCTGATAGTCGCCGTCTTCATGCACATGGCTTGGGAACGGCTGGCGCTGGCCTATGCGATCATCCTGCCGCCGATACTGGTGCTGGTGTTCGTGACAATGATGGTCCTCGAATCGGATTATACACTTTCCACCCGGCTGACGTTTTTCGGGTCCGGGCCCTGAGGCCCAATCCGGAGTGCCATGGCATTCTGGTCAGGCCCCACGCATCCGGCGTGTGTCCAGTGCGGTGGCCGGCGCCTTGAAACAATCGGCAACTGGCCCATTTTGTTAGAGCATGATCCCGAAAAGTGGATCCGGTTTTTGCTCCACCGATCTTCGTTTCGAAAAAGATCTTGCTCGAACAACAAGAGAGCCGATCCCGACTTTCGGAACAGAACAGGCTCTGACATCGGAAACGACATAAGTGGGATGATTGCCGTCGTTTCCCGATGCGTCGCAAACTCCGGCAAGGGAGGCCAAGATGACGATCGCGAACAGACTGAAGGACTTCATCGACGGCAAGGGAATTCCCTACGACACCGTCGCTCATCATCGCACTTCGACAAGCAGGCAGGCGGCAATAGCCGCGCATGTGCCCGGCAGCATCATGGCGAAATCCGTGGTCGTTCACCACGAGCTTGGCTATGCAGTGGCCGTGGTTCCGAGCACCCACAGGATCGAGCTCGGCACATTGCAAGACGTCATGGACAAACGTCTCGGACTCGCCTCCGAAGACGAGATGGCTTCGCTCTTCGGCGATTGCGACACCGGCGCGATCCCGCCGATCGGCGCGGCCTACAATGTGCCAGTGATCGTCGACGAAAGCCTTGGCGACGCCACCGACGTCTACTTCGAAGGCGGCGACCATAAAACGCTAGTGCATGTCAGCGGCAAGGATTTCCGCAACCTGACGATGGGTGCCTACCAGGCCCGCTTCAGCCACGCGGCTTACTGACGGCTTCGATCATCCCGCACCGCACTCTCGCCGGCGCGGGATGGGGCAGAACGTTCTCAACTCGCCGATCTGGAGGGCGGCTCCACGACCTTGCGGTAGACATGCCAGGTGGCGTGACCGAGAATCGGCAACACGACGGCCAGCCCGGCGAACACCGGCAGCGAGCCGATGATCAGGGCGACGGCGACAATCAGCCCCCAGACAGCCATGGTGATTGGGTTCGCCAGCACCGCGCGCACCGAGGTGTGGATGGCCTCGTAAGCGCCGACGTCGCGGTCGAGCAACAATGGGAAGGCGATGACCGTTGTGCACAACACGACCGCAGCGAAGACGAAGCCGATGGCGTGACCCAGGATGATCAGCGTCCAGCCACGTCCGGTGGCGAATATTTCGTTGATGAAGCCGGATATCGATGCCGGCGGCGCCGGGCCGAAAAGATACTGGTAAAATAGCTGGGCGGTCAAAAGCCATGTGATGAAGATTGCCAACAGCATGATCCCGACCGCCGCGATGGCCGGGAGTGCCGGAGAATTCCTGACCTCGAAAGCGTGCCTCCAGGAGGTGTCGAGTCTGGCTTCCCGTCTGCGGCTGATTTCATAGAGACCTATCGCCGCAAAAGGGCCAATCAGCGCAAAACCGGAAACGAGCGGAAACAACAACGGCAACGCATTGGCGCCCGACGTCCAGACGGCGAGCACGACTCCCACCAGCGGATAGATCAGGCAGAGAAAGACGATGTGCGACGGCTTGACCATGAAATCGTCGACGCCACGCTTGAGCGCGTCGAAAAGGTCGGAAACACCGATTTTTCGAATTTTGGTATGCTCCAGCGTATCGCTGGCGCCTGCTATCACATGAAAACTTGCCATGACCGTTCCTCCAGAGCGGGTCCGGTGAGGTCGCGGTTTCACGGTGCTGCCGTTCTGCATGACTGGCCACGCAAAACCGCGACCTGCACCGCAACCAACATACTCTTTTGCCAGGGACTTGTCGCCCTTTGTCGGAAGAGCTCCGCCGGCTGGCTCTGAAGGTTCTTTTCCGATATTCTCACACAGCGCCGTGCGTCCTTTTTTTGGGCGCGCAAAGGACGCTGTACTGCGTTGGCTGGCGCATGATCCTTGCGGAAAATCGATTCCGATTTTCAAGGGTCATGCGACGAGTCAAAGGTGAATGCCATGGACGGAAGGACGCGTCTCATACTCGGCCTTGGCATAGTCGCCCTGCTGATCCTGGGATTCTGTGCAATACCATCGTGATCGCCGAGCCGGTCCTGGCAATTGCCGACCTCTCGTCAAGGATTCCAAGAACGGCAGTCAGGCCGTCAACCTGGCATGAATGCCCGCATTGCGATGGTGTCGGCAAGCAGCATGGCAAAGATCGCGAAAAGATAGAAAATCGAGAAGGCGAACAGCGCCTTTGCAGTCTTCATCTCCGCGTCTGGAGCGGCCAGGACCTTCCAGGCGTGCCAGATGAAACCCGCGCCCAATGCAGCCGAAACAAGTCCATAAAACACGCTCGCGAATCCAACCGCCCAGGGCAGCACGCCGATTGGCGCCAAGAGCAGCGAATAGGCGAGTATCTGTTTTCTGGTCGACGCCTGGCCGGCCACGTTTGGCATCATCGGGATGCCGGCAGCTGCGTAGTCGCCGACCTTGAACAGCGCGAGCGCCCAAAAATGCGGCGGCGTCCACAGAAAGATGATCAGGAACAGGATGACGCTTTCGATGCCGATCGCGCCAGTGGCGGCCGCCCAGCCAATGACAGGAGGAAGGGCACCCGCCGCGCCGCCGATGACGATGTTCTGCGGCGTCGAGCGCTTCAGCCACATCGTATAGATGACGACGTAGAAAAAGATGGTGAAGGCCAGCAGCGATGCGGCAAGCCAGCCAACCAGAACGCCGAGCGTCATGACCGAAAGCGCGGAAAGCACCAGGCCGAAGCCGAGCGCTTCACCCGGCGTGACGCGGCCCGACGGAACCGGCCGTTTTGATGTGCGCGACATCAGCGCGTCGATATCGGCGTCGTACCACATGTTGAGGGCCCCGGCCGCTCCTGCTCCGATCGCAATCGCACCGATTGCAATCACGGCGATGACCGGATTCATCGCGCCAGGCGCCGCCATCAGGCCAACGAAAGCAGTAAATACTGCAAGCGCCATGACCCGCGGCTTCATAAGCGTGAAGAAATCACCCGCCGTCGCTTCCGAAAGGCGGATGCCGGTATCCTTGAGGCGGCTTTCCCTGGTCGACATCTCAGACCGATGGAAGCAGGCAACCCAATGCAAGTCGCTCAAAAGTGGACGCGACGCGCATTAGGCCACGATCCCGAACTGAAGGCGCGCGCGTGCAAAAACTGGAACACGGTTTTTGCTCACGTTGCCCTCCGGTCCGGATAGACCACGACAGGACAAGCGGTTAGCCATATTGCGGAGGAGCCACGTCACTTGGAGAACGTTTTCAGATAGGCAATGACGTTGGCCACGTCTGCATCGTTCTTGAGGCCGGGAAACGCCATCTTGGTTCCTTTGACCATGGCTTTGGGATCGTGAAGATAGGTGGTCAGTGTTGGCTCGTCCCATTTAACGCCTGATTTGCCGGCCGCAATCATGGCATCAGAATATTTGAAATCCGGATGCGTACCGGCGGTCCGGCCGATGACGCCGTGCAGCGATGGTCCGATCTTGTTCTTATCCTCGTCTGCGATGTGGCAGACCTTGCATTTGGTGAAGACCTTCTCGCCAGCCGCAGCGTCCTGAGCCTGCGACGGATTGGCGGCGAAGGTTGCAACGAACACGACGGCGAAAAATGCGACCAAGCGCATGACTTTTCCTCCCTATCGTCAAATGTGCCTGAGACGATCCGCGCATGCCGGTACCAACAGAAATGCGCCTTTCACGGCAGAACAGATTGTCCGCTTCTCCCATATGGATTGCGACACCTATATAACACGGAATCTGGCCGGCAGGTAGAAGAGGCTTACCGTCCAAAGGTTTAGGCGGTCTGCAGCATGGCGAGCGAAACCGCGCGTTCCTCGATTTCGGTTTCGGAGTGCGCTCGTCGATGATGTCGCGACGCCGGGCCTCCGCGCTTTCGCCAGAGCAGGCATATGCCCTGTCTTGGCTTCTGCGATCTCGTCAGGATTTCTTCTCGCCGTTTGGATTGGGCACCGGTGCCTCTCGCACGTCTCGCGGTGGCGGTTCGACATGTTCAAGTTCTGACGGTGCTTTTTTGTCGCGATGGACAGGTAGCTCCTTCGGTTCGGGGCTCGGTGGCGGTTCCTTGATCGTGTTGGACATGATCCAGTTAACCGGATCGCCGGTCTCTTGTTCCCGTCAGGAGCTTAAAAACTGGAAGCCGGAGGAACCGGGGGCGTTGAAGAGCGTTCTGTCGCATGCTCAAGAAAATCGCCCTCGCCGCCGTGTTGGTCCAGGTTGCCGCCTTTTCGGCTCTCATAACCCAAACGATCCTTTTTGCGTCCGCGGCCACCCAAGCTGCCAGTACGCAGCCCAGCGATCCTGTTGCTGTCACCGGGGAAGGATGCGCCAAGGCGACGCCCCAAGATTCCCGATCTGAAATATTTCCAATCCCAAACACGCCCGATCATTGCCTTAAGCGAATTGAGCCGAGGAAGCTTATCACGACGACCTTGATTATCGCCGGGCGACAATAGCCCCAGACTTGGATCGATCTTCCAAGGCTCAGGCAGCCCACCACCAGCCCTTCACCCGTCCGCGCTGGCCATCTCCCCTCATCGCCAATCCACCCAATTTAAGTCAGGGCGCTATGCTTGAAAGCGCAACGATCTCTGCTACTTGCGGCGCGGGGCTTGTGCATTTGAGTTCGACAAAATTGGCAATGACTTCAGTGAATATGGAATGCCCGCGCTGTCACAGCAGCGCCAGGATATTCGACTGTTCCAAATGGTATGCGTCAAACGGCCATTGCTGCCCGCAAGGCACCCATCGGATCGGTTGCCCCGGAAAGACGATCGCATGCTCGGGATGTGCCGGCCTGGGGACGCTGGCAGAATCTGTGCTGAGTGCCGTCGCGTAGCCCTCGATCGGATCGCATGACGAGCGCGGCTCCGACGCGTCCGGACTATCTTACTCCGGTGGTGGTTCTTCAGGTGGTGGCGTCAAAACTGTGATGTCCATTCTGGCGATCTTGGATGCTGCGCGACCTTGCGCACCAGAATCCACGTCGCCGCTTGCGGCAACCATGATTTTGGCGAGATGTCCGACGGCGTCTGCGCTGCGGCCTGGCGAAAATTCTTCGCTCGTTTCCGGCTTTCCCACCCCCGTCTGTTTTTCGGGTACTTGCCGAGGTTGATTTGCAATTGCGGCAATCATTCGAACCTCCTGTTGCAACACCCGAATCTTATATTAGCGTTGGCTGTTGTGAGGCTGACCTGGCAAGTCCGCCGGCAGCCGCAGTCAGGAGGCGTGAAAAACCTGGGAAATGGGGAGTCTTGCGACCGAGCCGCAAGGCGGCTCGGCGACGGGCAATTCCCGTCCGGTTCAGTTGGGGACGGCTAACAACCTTCGGTGGTCTTTTTCACATGGCCTGGAGCAGCCGTCTTGGCATCGGTGTCCTGCTGACCAGGAGCGGACTGTTTCGCACTGCCGGTTTGTTGGCCCGGCGCACAATCCTTGGCAGAGTTCGGATTGATGCCGCTCGTGGTCGTCTTGTCGGTGCCCTGGTCGGTGGTGCTTGGCATAGTTGTCGTCGTCGTCGACGACCCGCTGGTTGATGTGCCGGACTGAGCAAATGCAAATCCGGCGGACATGACAAGGAAGGCCGAGGTCAGAAGAATGTTTTTCATGATCAACTCCTGATTTAGAGAGCGATAAAGCGCCTCGACACCAACCGAGAGCTGAACGAACGGTTCCCTGAAAACGGCGATTGTTCCAAAAACGTGCAGAGGCGACCCGGCAGGCAACCCGGAGCCTGTCTGTGTCACCGACCTACTCTTGGCCGCTAGCCCAACTCTGCCGCACGAGGCCCACTAGACCCGGCGCCCAGCGCAACCTTGCATGCCAGTGGCCGCCGCGCGATGCTGTCGCCAGGGTTGGAACGAATCATGCGAAAAATTCTGGTGTCGGGGCTGCTGCTCGCGGCGGTTTTTTCCGTAAATCCGGCTCGGGCGCTGGACAGCAGCGGAGCGCCCGTCGTGGTGACGCCACTGGCATCGCGCACGACGACCGCGTCCGGTCAGCCGATCATGCTGCCGCAGAAGAACGTGCAGGTGCTGGTGTCGACCTATGACATCGCGCCAGGCGCGACTTTACCGGTTCACAGACATCCCTTCCCGCGCTACGCCTATGTCCAGGCCGGAACGCTGAAGGTCACCAATGTCGAGACCGGCAACAGCAACACCTACAAATCAGGCGATTTCATTATCGAAATGATCGGTCAGTGGCATCAGGCCACCAATATCGGCGATGGCCCGGTCAAGCTACTGGTCATCGATCAGGTCGAGGAAGGCGCCAAGAATACGGAACTGCGCCAGTAGCGGCCAAGGCGATATCCGCGCCCAGATGTCAGGAGGTGTGCCGCGCGTCACAGTGCACCGCCCCACCCCCGTGCAAGGCTAGCCCCAACTACCGACCATCTGCCTCGTGGTGGCGTTCAGCCGGTTGAAGGCGTTGATGAGCGCAATCTGGATGACCAACGCGGCCAGCGCCTTTTCATCATAATGCCGGGCGGCCTCGTCCCAGACATCGTCCGGTACCGCGTCCGACCGGTCGGCGAGCCGTGTGCCGGCCTCGGTAAGCGCCAGCGCCGCGCGCTCCGCCTCGGTGAAGTAGGGTGTCTCCCGCCATGCCGCGAGTGCAAAGATGCGCTCGTCCTTTTCACCGGCCTTCTTCAGTTCGCGGGCATGCATGTCGACGCAGACGGCGCAGTTGTTGATCTGGCTGGCGCGCAGATGGATGAGCTTGCGGGTGACATAGGGCAATTCGGCTGACTCGGTCGACTTGTCCAGCGCCAGCAGCGCCTGCACGGAACCGGGAATGAGCATCACCGGGTTCTTGATTCTTGCTTGCATGGTCTTTCTCCTTTGAGGTGTTCGTCGGGACGCGTTTTGCCGACCCGGATGCAAGGCATCCGAGGTTGTGAATTTGAAAGGATTGTCGGCCGCAACGCCGCGCTGCCACAGGAAACCAATAACCACATGGCTATGGGTTTACCCATAACTCAACAGTTATGAGAGTCAAGCAGGAAATGTCCGCTGGCCCAAATGGCGGCGCTGTTCGCGCTTTCACACCAACCGGCCCAATGCTAGGGCTGGCGGCGACATCATGGATTGGATAGCCCTTGACCAGAGAAACTCGCCTGCCGCTGATCGAAATCTGTGTCGAAGGTATCGACGGCCTTCTGGCAGCACAGGCTGCCGGCGCCGACCGGGTCGAACTGTGCGCCAGCCTCATTGAAGGCGGCATCACGCCGAGCCTCGGCACCGTGCGCGCCGCCCTCGACCAGGCGACCGTGCCATTCCACGTCATGGTGCGGCCGCGCGGCGGGGATTTTCTCTACAGTGAGAACGAGTACGCATCGATGCTCGCCGATGTCTCGGCGCTGCGCGACCTCGGCGTACCCGGCGTGGTGTTCGGCTGCCTGAACGGCGACGGCACCATTGACGAGGCGCGCATGAGCGAACTGACGCAGGCTGCCGGGGCCTTGAACGTCACGTGCCACCGCGCTTTCGACATGACGCGTGACCCGGCCGAGGCGCTCGAAGCGCTGATCCGCAGCAAGGTCGGCCGCGTGCTGACCAGCGGCCAGCGTGACACCGCCATCGAAGGCTTGCCGCTGTTGGCGGATCTGGTGCGGCAGGCCGGCGATCGCATCGTCATCCTCGGCTGCGGCGGGCTCGATCTCGGCAACATTGCCGAAGTGCGCAGAAAAACCGGTCTGTCCGAAATGCATTTCGCCGCCCTCAGGGAGGTGCCGAGCGCCATGGATTATCGCAACCCCCAGGTCGGCATGGGCGGCTCCGACCTCGACCGCGAGTATCGCAACACACTGACCGACACCGACCTGGTGGCAGCCACCATCAAGGCAGCCAAGGCATGATCACAATCCCTGCCCCGATGACCCGCGTATCCGCCGAAGACGAAGCGCAGATCCTGGCGCTCAACAACGAGCATGCCGCAGAACTGTCTTGGCTCGAGCCCGAACGGCTCTCCTTCCTGCTTGGGGAAGCATTTTACGCGCGCCGCATCGGCGATCTCGAAGCGTTCATCATGACTTTTGATCAGGACGCCCGTTACGACAGTCCGAATTTCTTATGGTTCCGCGAACGCTACGAGCGCTTCATCTATGTCGACCGCGTCGTCGTCGCGGCGCAAGCGCGTGGCCGCGGTCATGCCCGCCGGCTCTATCAGGACCTGTTCGGCCATGTTGAGCGCGCCGGCCACACGCTGGTCACCTGCGAAGTCAACATCGACCCGCCGAACCCCGCCTCGGATGCCTTTCACGCCGCCCTCGGCTTTGCCGAAGCCGGCGACGCCGTGATCTATGGCGGCAAGAAAGCGGTGCGCTATTACGTCAGGTCGCTGCAGGCATAGACAGGCCGAGCGCACCGCAAAACGCCTGAACGGCTCGATTGCCTCACCAATTGCGGTTGAGCCATTCACGAGCGGGGCGCTCGATGACGTAGTAGCTGCAGAGCGCGCAGGCAAAGACGCCGGCGAGCATCAGGACCGGCGCACTGCCTTGCTCGTAGACGAATTTGTAGAACGGCTGCTGCCACAGATACAGCGAGTACGACCACAGGCCCAGCGTCGCCATCGGCCAGGAGGACAGCAATCCGGAAAAATAGCGCGGGCTGAAATCGAGCACATTGACGGCCAGAGCCAGCAGCGGGACGGCGAGGAGATAATGGATCGGCGTCGGCACCGGATCGAGGAACAGCAGAACGGCACAGATCGATGCAGCGAGCGCCACATGCTTGCCTGTCATGATCGACGGCAGCCTGCCATCGGCCTTGAGCAGGCAGATCGAAGCCGACAGCAGGATCGACGCGATGTGCACGTCGGTGCGCCAATAAGTGGTTTCGTAATCCATCCCGAGGACCCAGTACGAAACCGCGCCGTTGGCCATGGCAAGCGAGGCCAGCGCCAGGAGCAGTACGACGACGCGGGAGCGCGTTGAGACGATCACGCTGATCAGCGCCAGGATGACATAGGCATGCTCCTCGATGCAAAGCGACCAGATATGGTCGAGCGCCCCTGCCCGCGTCACCAGAATGCCGGCATAATTATACGTGAATGTCAGTGCCGTCAGCGCCGCCTTCCACTTGAAGGAGATGAACGTGCTGACGAGCGCAATCATCGCGACGATCACAAAAACCAGGAGAGCCGGGTAGATGCGGGAGAACCGGCGCTTGAAGAATTTCTTCAGCGGATAACGTTCGATGAACAGGATCTCGCCCATCAGCCGGCCGCTGAGCACGAAGAAGAATTCGACGCCCAGTACGCCGAGATTGATTCCGGGGACAGGGAAAAAATGGCCGATCAGGACCAGCCCGATTGAAAGACCACGCCAGCCGTCGAGATAGGCCAGTCTTGTTCGGGCCGGTCTGTCGGCGGCGGATCGAGACGGAACGACATGCGTCGAGGAGATGTCGGTCATGCCGATCCTTTCGCATTTAGGCATGCGAAAGGGCACGGCGGTGAACCGCGCCGACCCGGCTCGCATTCCCGCCCCAGTCCATATTGCAGTGCAAGATAAACTTGTGCAAGTGCGAGATTGCTGCGGATCAGTACCGGCCGAAGGGTCGACCGCAATTGTCTCAAGCAAAGGGTTGGTGCGCGAACTGGACAACGACAGTTGCAACTCACAAAAGGGGCCAACGAGGCCCCTTTCGTTGTTCGCAGCTGATCGTATCAGGCGTTGGCGGCAGCCACCGCGCGCTTGGCCATCACCGCGATCAGATTGGCGCGATAGTCGGCCGAGGCATGGATGTCGGTCATCAAATTCTTCGCCGAAACCTTCACGCCATCGAGCGCCGCGACCGCGAAATTCTTGGCGAGTGCGGCCTCGATCTCCTTCGAGCGGAAGACGCCGTCGTCACCAGCACCGGTAACGGCAACGCTGACGCCATCCTTGCCCTTGGCCACGAACACGCCAACGATGGCGTAGCGCGATGCCGGATTGCGGAATTTTTCATAGGCCGCCTTGGCCGGCGCGGTGAAGGTGACGGCGGTAATGATTTCGCCATCCTTCAACGACGTCTCGAACAGGCCCTTGAAGAACTTGTCGGCCGCGATCTGGCGCTTGTTGGTGACGATGGTGGCGCCCAACGCCAACAGCGCCGCCGGATAATCGGCCGCCGGATCGTTGTTGGCGACCGAGCCGCCGATCGTCCCCTTGTGGCGCACCGCCGGATCGCCGATCAGTGATGCCATATGGGCAAGCGCCGGACAGGCCTTCTTCAGCTTCTCGTCGTTGGCGACAGCGTGATGCGTGGTGGCAGCACCGATGGTGACCGTCTTGCCCGACACTGTAACACCCTGCAGCTCCTTGATCCGCGACAGGTCGACAAGGTCGGACGGTGCGGCGAGCCGGGTCTTCATTGCCGGGATCAATGTCATGCCGCCCGAAAGCAGCTTGGCGTCGCCCGTCTTGACCAGCTTGGCGGCATCGGCGACCGAGGCGGCACGGTGATAATTGACTGAGTACATTTGTATTTCTCCCTGGGTGAAAGAGCGAATAGGGAGGAACGATTAGCGAATAGGATTTGTCCCGTCGCACCGCCTTCTCTTCCCGATTCGCTGCTCCCTATTCGCTATTCGCATTCAATGTTTCGTCGCGCGGATCGCTGCCCACACGGCGGACGGCGTTGCCGGCATGGCGAGATCGTTGCTGCCGATGGCGTCGGTGATGGCATTGATCACCGCCGGCGGCGAGCCGATGGCGCCGGCTTCGCCGCAGCCTTTGATGCCGAGAGGATTGCCCGGGCATGGCGTGTTCGAGGTCGAGACCTTGAACGACGGCAGGTCGCCGGCGCGCGGCATGGTGTAGTCCATGTAGCTCGCGGTCAAAAGCTGACCGCTATTGTCATAGTGGGCGCCTTCGAGTAGCGCCTGGCCGATGCCTTGCGCCAGTCCGCCATGCACCTGGCCCTCGACGATCATCGGGTTGATGATGTTGCCGAAATCGTCGGCGGCGACGAACTGGATGATCTCGGTCATGCCGGTTTCCGGGTCGACCTCGACCTCGCAGATGTAGCAGCCGGCCGGGAAGGTGAAATTCGACGGATCATAGAACGCCGTCTCCTTCAGCCCTGGCTCCATGCCGCCCGGCAGGTTGTGGGCGGTGTAGGCGGCGAGCGCCATCTGGAACCACGGAACGTTCTTGTCGGTGCCGGCGACCTTCAGCGCGCCGTTCTCGATGATGATGTCGCCTTCGTCGGCCTCGAGCAGGTGGGCGGCAATCTTCTTGGCCTTGGCCTCGACCTTGTCGAGCGCCTTCGCGACGGCCGACATGCCGACCGCACCCGAGCGCGAGCCATAGGTACCCATGCCCATCTGCACCTTGTCGGTGTCGCCATGGACGATCGAGACGGAATCGAGCGGCACGCCGAAGCGCTCGTTGACCAATTGCGCGAAGGTCGTCTCATGCCCCTGGCCATGGCTTTGCGAGCCGGTCAGTACTTCGATCGTGCCGACGGCATTGACGCGCACCTCGGCACTTTCCCAAAGGCCGACACCGGCGCCCAGCGAACCGACCGCCGCCGACGGCGCGAGGCCGCATGCCTCGATGTAGCAGCTCATGCCGATGCCGCGCAGCTTGCCTTTCCTTGCAGCCGCCGCTTTGCGCTTGGCAAAGCCGGCATAGTCGGAAGCCTTCATCGCCGCGTCCAGCGAAGCGGCGTAGTCGCCGGCGTCATAGTTCATGATAACCGGAGTCTGATGCGGGAACGATGTGATGAAGTTCGTTCGGCGAAGATCCGCCGGAGACACGCCCAACTCACGAGCGGCGGTCTCGATGGCGCGTTCGAGCAGATAGGTAGCTTCCGGTCGACCTGCCCCGCGATAGGCATCGACCGGCGCGGTATTGGTGTAGACGGTGCGCACATTGGCATGGATCGCGGGAATATTGTACTGGCCCGACAACAGGGTCGCGTAGAGATAGGTCGGTACACAGGACGAGAACAGTGACATGTAGGCGCCAAGATTGGCCACGGTGTCGACTTTCAGGCCGGTAATCCTGTTGTTCTTGTCGAAAGCCATCTCCACCGTGGAGATATGGTCACGGCCGTGGGCGTCGGTAAGAAAACTTTCGGTGCGGTCGGCCACCCATTTGACCGGCACGCCGGTTTTCTTCGAGGCCCACAGGCAGACGATCTCTTCCGGGTAGATATAGATTTTCGAGCCGAAGGCGCCGCCGACATCCGGCGCGATGACGCGCAGCTTGTTTTCCGGCGCGACATTGTAGAAGGCGCTCATCACCAGCCGCGCCAGATGCGGGTTCTGCGAGGTCGTCCAGCAGGTGTAGTGGTCCTCGGCCTTGTCGTAGTAGCCAAGCGCGGCACGCGGCTCTATGGCGTTGGGCACCAGCCGATTGTTGACGATCTTCATGCGGGTGACGTGGGCAGCGGCCTTGATCGCCGCGTCGGTCGCCTTGCCATCGCCAAGCTCCCAATCGAAGATCAGATTGTTGTCAGCTTCCGGGTGGATCTGCGGTGCGCCCTTCTCGAGCGCCTTAGACGCATCGACGACGGCCTTCAATTCCTTGTAGGTGATCTCGACCGCTTCGGCGGCATCGCGTGCCTGCCCCTTGGTCTCAGCGACGACGATGACGACGGCATCGCCGACGTAACGGACCCGGTCGAAAGCGAGTGGCGACCACGCCCCCATCTTCATCGGCGAGCCATCCTTGGAATGGATCATCCAGCCGCAGATGAGGTTGCCGATGCCGTCGGCCTTGAGTTCCTTGCCGGTCAGCACGCCGATGACGCCGGGCATGCCTTGAGCCTTCTTGACGTCGATCTTCTTGATCTGCGCATGCGCGTGCGGGCTGCGCACGAAGGCTGCATGCTTCATGCCTGGAACCACCATGTCGTCGACGTAGCGGCCGGCGCCGGTGATGAACCGTTTGTCTTCCTTGCGCGCGACCCGAGCGCCAACACCTTCAATGCCCATCAGAAATTCCTCCCGGTGAATAGTGGATGGTGAATTGGTGAATGGTCGAAATGGAGGAGGAGCCCGCGGCCGCTCTACTCACTATTCACCATTCACTATTCACCCTAGGCAGCCTGTTTCGCCTTGCCCTTGGACGCCTTGGACATCGTCTTCGATGCAGCGAGGATCGCCTTGACGATGTTGTGGTAGCCGGTGCAGCGGCAGATGTTGCCTTCGAGCTCGGCGCGCACAGTCGCCTCGTCGAGGCCTTCGGGATGGCGATTGATCATATCGGTCGCCGTCATGATCATGCCCGGCGTGCAGAAGCCGCATTGCAGCCCATGATGTTCCTTGAAGGCGGCCTGCACCGGATGCAGGTCGGCGCCGTTGGCCAGGCCTTCGATCGTCACGACGGTCGAGCCGGAGGCCTGCACGGCAAGCATCGTACAGGATTTGACTGCCTTGCCGTCGACATGAACGACGCAGGCGCCGCATTGCGAGGTGTCGCAACCGACATGCGTTCCGGTAAGGCCGAGATTTTCCCGCAGGAAGTGAACCAGAAGTGTTCGGTCTTCGGCAGCACCGCTGACCCGTTTTCCGTTCACCATCAACGAAACGTCCGACATGGTCCCTCCCTGGGTATCAACCTTGGTCTTCACGCTGCCGACGCGGTGTTTGCGCGTCAACCCCATGCATTATTCGTACACCGCACAACGGACAAAAAACAGCACGTCGCAAACGCGGCACATTATACTTTCGGTCATGGCCACGCCCCACCCTGCAATCCCGGCCTGCCCATTGCCAAAACACAGATTGAAGGCAACAATGTTTGTCGACGCGGGCGCCAAAGCACACAAAAAACAGGGCGCGCACAAAAACGCGTCGGAGGAAACGCGGAGAACATCGCTGGCCAATTCACGGACGCGCTATGCATGCGGCCTGTCGGCGCTCACCACGGACGAGCCCGACATGGAGGCGTTCGCCAGGGCGATCGCGCTGGAGGCAGCCGTGATCGACGCCGGCTTTGCACTGCTGTTCTTTTCCCAGAGCCTGGTCGAGGCTAGCGCGCTTTCCCAGGCGCTCATGACCCACGCACCGGCCCTCCATCACGCTGGCTGCTCGACCGCCGGCGAGATCACGCCGCAAGGCCTCGAGGATGGCCACGTGCTCGCCATGCTGCTTCCGTCCGCCGTGTTCACCGCCGTCAGCGTGATGGTCGACAATTTGTCGTCGTCGGGCATGGACAGGATCACCAGTGAGGTCGAGGCCTTGCGGCGGTCGCTGCGCGCGCGCCTGGGTTGCGATCGCACCCAGGGAACGTTCGCGCTCTGCTTCATCGACGGACTTTCCTATGCCGAGGAAGCGGTGAGTTCGGCCATCCATTGGGGCCTAGACGACATACCGCTGCTTGGCGGCTCGGCCGGCGACGATCTGAAATTCGAGACGACGCGCCTGATCTCGAACGGCAAGGTCACCTCCGACAGCGCCATCATCGTACTGGTAGCAACCGAAATTCCTTTCCATGTCTTCAAGACCGACAATTTCGTTCCAACAGACGAAAAGCTGGTGGTGACGTCGTCAGATCCCGATCACCGCATCGTGCGCGAGTTCAACGCCACCAATGCCGCAGAGGAATATGCCGCTTCCGTCGGCATCGTCGCGCAGATGCTGACGCCGCTGAGCTTTGCTTCGCATCCGGTGGTGGTGAAGGTCGGCGGTGAATATTACTGCCGTTCGATCCAGAAGATGCATCCCGACGGCTCGCTGTCGTTCTTCTGCGCCATCGACGATGGCGTCGTGCTGTCGATCGCCCAGCCCAAGGACATGATCGAAGCGACGCGCGCGGCACTGCGCGATGTCGAGGAGAGGCTTGGCGGCATCGACATGATCCTGGGCTTCGACTGCGTGCTGCGCCGGCTGGATGCGCGCAACCGGCAAGTGTTTCGCGACATCTCGGAACTCTACCGGGTCAACAATGTCATCGGCTTCGGCACCTATGGCGAACAGTACCGGTCGATGCATCTGAACCAGACTTTTACCGGCATCGCCTTCGGCGAGCGCCAGGCGGCGGAATAAGGCGGCGGAATACGATGCCGCTGAGGGACATAAACGATCTTGAAAAGCTGAAGAAGATCAACGCGGCACTGGTCAGCCGCGTCGAACGGTCGATGGACCAGCAAGGCAACGCCTTCTCGCTGTTCCAGACAGCGATTTCGCTGGAAAACCGGGTGCGCACGCGAACCGAGGAACTGCACTCGACCTTGCGCCGGCTGGAGCAATCGAACATCGACCTCAGCGCCGCCAAGGAAAACGCCGAACTGGCGAACTTGTCCAAGACAAGGTTTCTCGCCGCCGCCAGCCACGACGTGCTGCAGCCGTTGAACGCGGCACACCTCTCGGTTTCGGCGCTCGCCGAAGTGCAGACCAGCGACGAGGGCAAGAAGCTGGTGCGGCAGGTCGAGCGCTCGCTGGAGACGATGGAGGACCTGCTGCGCACGCTGCTCGACATCTCCAAGCTCGATGCCGGCGTGGTGCAGCCCGACATAAGCGACGTCAGCCTGGAGGCGCTGTTCTCGTCGCTGCGCTCGGATTTCCAACCGGTGGCGGAACTGAAGGGCCTGTCGCTGAAGTTCCGGCCGGTCAATGCCGTGGTCCGCTCCGACCGCACGCTGCTGCGCCGCATCCTGCAGAACATCCTTTCCAACGCGCTGGGCTATACTGGCTCAGGCGGCGTGCTGGTCGGCACCAGGCATCGCGGCGACATCATCCGCATCGATGTCGCCGACACCGGCTGCGGCATCCCCGACGACCAACGCGAGGCGGTGTTCGAGGAATTCCATCGCGGCACCTCGTCCGCCAATGCCGAACTGGACGGTGGCGGTCTCGGCCTCGGACTTGCCATCGTGCGCCGCATGGCCAGCGCGCTCGGCCATCCCGTGACATTTTCATCGAAGGTCGGGCGCGGCACCATCTTCCACATCGATGTTCCCGTCGGGATCGGCGCCCCGGCCGACGCCATCGCCAGCCTTGCCGACATGGAACGGCCGCGCGGCTATGGCCTGTTCGGCACCAAGGTGCTGCTGGTTGAGAACGATGTCGAAGTGCTGCAGGCCATGATCTTCCTGCTCGAGCGCTGGCAATGCCTGGTGCGGGCCGCGACCTCGACCGACGATGCCCTCGACATGCTCGGCGACACCGACTGGGTGCCCGACATCGTCATTGCCGACCAGCATCTCGACGGCGGCGATCTCGGCACCGCCACCATCGCCGAAGTCCGTGACTATCTCGGCCGCGCCGTGCCGGCGCTGATCGTCACCGCCGACAGTTCCGAAGCGGTCGCCAAGGCCGCCCGCGCCGGCGGCATCGAACTGATGCGCAAGCCGCTGAAGCCGGCACAGTTAAGGGCGCTGCTGGCGCATTTGCTGGCTTAGGGCGGAACTACGGTGACAAGTGCGCATTTGCCTGGCAACCGAAACCCGATGGCGACTGTCGGCGTTTGTGGGCAATGAGCTTTAGAGTCGAACCGCTTGCTCGACAGAATTGGCCGGCGTTCGTGGATCTGTTTTCGGTGAGCGGACCGGTCGGTCGTTGCTGGTGCATGTACGGAAAGATTGGCCCGGCTTACCGCCAGCGGCTACCCGATGAAAATCGGCGTGC
The DNA here is from genome assembly GCF_040323315.1 of Mesorhizobium sp. M0047. Taxonomy (NCBI): domain Bacteria; kingdom Pseudomonadati; phylum Pseudomonadota; class Alphaproteobacteria; order Hyphomicrobiales; family Phyllobacteriaceae; genus Mesorhizobium; species Mesorhizobium sp. M0047. Next base: position 30,188 of record NZ_JAMYUW010000020.1, read on the forward strand.
ATTTCAGCAATCGGCGTTATCTGGCGATGTGCCCCAGGGCCTTTTGGCCTTCGACGGAGAAATGACCGTGGGATGGTGCCAAATCACGCCCGTCGAAGCAGTGCCTTACCTCAAGACAAGGTGGACCGGCGCCGAAGACCGTCGGGAAAAGACATGGTTCATCTCCTGCTTCTACGTCCGCAAGGGCCATCGTCGACGCGGGATAACTCGAGTACTGATCAAGGCGAGCATCGCTCACGCAAGACGACATGGCGCCGAGGCGATCGAGGCGATGCCACTCGATGGCAGCAAGTCGCCGAGCGCAACGGGTAGCGGGTACGTGTCGACCTTCGAGAGCGCAGGGTTCCAAGCCATAGCACACCGCGATGCGGCCCACCCGCTGATGAGACTTTCATTGTCATAAGCCACGACGCGCACGCCCGCCGTTGGCCCTCAAAACCCAGCCTGGTCCCGAAACAGCTCCGCATTGTCGAGCTTCGACACCTCGATCACCGCCTGCGTGCGGCTGTAGACATTGAGCTTGCGCAGGATTTCCGACACATGCGCCTTCACCGTGGTTTCGCCGACCTGCAGCTCATAGGCGATCTGCTTGTTGAGCAGGCCCTGGCGTAGCATCTGCAGCACCCGCAGCTGTTGCGGCGTCAGCGTCGACAGGCGCTGCACCATGTCGGCGCGGTCGACGCTTTCGGCGTCGGTCGTGCGGCCTTCATAGGTTTCCGGCACATAGATCGCGCCTTCCATCACCGAACGTATGGCGGCGGCCAGATCGCTCTTGCGCGCCGATTTCGGAATGAAACCGGCGGCGCCATAGGACAGCGCCTCGGAAATGATCTTCGGCTCCTCATGGCCCGAGACGACCACCACCGGCAGGCGCGGATACCGGGTTCGGAGCTGCAGCAGGCCATCGAAGCCGTGCACGTCAGGCATGCTGAGATCGAGAAGCGCAAGGTCGAACGACTTGGCGCCGGCCAGAAGGTCGAGCGCCTCGGTGATCGAGCGCGCTTCCACCGTGTCGACTTCGGGATAGGCCATCTGCACTGCGCTGTGCAGCGCCTCGCGAAACAGCGGATGGTCGTCGATGATGAGGAACCGGGCGCGATCGTGGATTGCGGTCATGGGGGTTCGTTTCAGTTCAAGGGCGATTAGGATAACCCCGACACCATGGCCAGATTATTGCCAAATAGTATATCGCCATCTCCGGCGGAAAGTGCCGTCGGCATGGTCTCGACCAAATTGCCTTGCCCGGGCGCCCAAATCGGTCGAATGTTACCCGCCAAGCAGAGACCCGCATGACAGAATTCGTCCTTCCCTCGCCCGCAATCCCATCGGTGGCCGTTGCAGGCTCACTCGAGCGCTTTGCGGTGCGCCGCATCTTCTGCGTCGGCCGCAACTACGCCGCGCATGCCCGCGAATTCGGCAATGACGAGCGCGATCCGCCTTTCTTCTTCACCAAGCCAGCCGACGCGGTGGTCGATTCCGGCGCTGATATCCCCTACCCGCCGCTGACGGCCAATCTGCACCACGAGATCGAGCTGGTTGCCGCGATCGGCAAAGCCGGCTTCCGCATTCCCCGTGACAAGGCGCTGGATCATATCTGGGGCTATGGCGTCGGTATCGACCTTACCCGGCGCGATCTCCAGGACGAGGCCAAGAAGGCCGCCCGTCCGTGGGACTGGGCGAAGGCGTTCGACCGCTCCGCGCCTTGCGGTCCACTGGTCCCCGCGGCGAGATCCGGACACCCGCAAAAGGGCCGCATCTGGCTCGCCGTCAACGGCCAGGTCAGGCAGGATGCCGACCTCGCCGAGCTGATCTGGCCGATATCGGATATCGTGTCGATCTGCAGCGAGGCGATGGAGTTGCAGCCCGGCGACCTGATCTTCACCGGCACGCCGGCCGGCGTCGGCGCGGTTCGTGCCGGTGACACGATGACTGGTGGCGTCGAGGGCGTCGGCACGATCGAAGCGACCATCGGCCAACCGAAGTGAGCGCATGAGCGACCTCGTCCTGCACAACTACTATCGCTCCTCCACCTCCTACCGGGTGCGGATCGCGCTGGAGATGAAAGGGCTGAGTTATGCCTACGTGCCGCATCATCTGCGCCATGGCGAGCATCTGGAACCGGCCTATCTCGCAGTCAATCCGCAAGGGCTGGTGCCGGCGCTGGTCCTCGGCGACGGCACACTGCTGACGCAATCGCTGGCGATCATCGAATTCCTCGACGAGACCAGCCCGGAACCACCGCTGCTGCCAAGCGATCGGGCCGGTCGGGCACGCGTGAGAATGCTGGCGCAGATGATCGCCTGCGACATCCACCCGGTGAACAATCTGCGCGTGCTGACCTCGTTGCGCACCCTGTTCGGCGCCGGCGATCAGGACATCACCAACTGGTTCCGCCATTGGGTGAACGAAGGCTTTCAACCGCTTGAGAAGATCCTGGCTTCGTCGCCCGAGACCGGCACATTCTGCCATGGCGAGACGCCGGGGCTGGCTGACATCTGCCTGGCCGCGCAAGTCACCAGCAACGCCCGCTTCGGCGTCGACCTGAGCCCCTATCCGACGATCGCTCGCATCAACGCCGCGTGCATGGCGCTGCCGGCTTTCCAGAAGGCGGCGCCCCAGAACCAGATCGATGCTGAATAGGGCTTCATCGGCCGACGCGTAACGTCGGCGCCCGGTTCTGGCGGAATCGATTTCCGCTTGACCCAACTGGGAATCGGCTATCGTTTTCCTGCAACGTAGCAGGGTGGGAGTGTGACCTATGAGAGCCGTCGTCTTCGAGAAATTCGGCGAAGCGCCGACGATCCAGACTGTTCCCGATCCGAAGCCGGCTGCCGATGGCGTCGTCATCAAGGTCGAGGCGACAGGGCTTTGCCGCAGCGACTGGCATGGTTGGATGGGGCATGACGACGGCATTACGCTGCCGCATGTGCCGGGGCACGAACTGGCCGGCATCGTGGTCGCGGCCGGCAAGCAGGTCACCCGCTGGAAAGCAGGCGAACGGGTCACCGTGCCGTTCGCCGTCGGCTGCGGCCGCTGCTTCGAGTGCAATTCGGGCAATCACCAAGTCTGCGAACACCAGACGCAGCCTGGCTTCACCGGCTGGGGCTCGTTTGCCGAATATGTCGCCATCGAGCACGCTGACACCAATCTGGTACGCTTGCCCGACGAGATGGAATTCGCCACCGCCGCCAGCCTTGGCTGCCGCTTCGTCACCTCGTTTCGCGCCATTGTCGACCAAGGTCGGGTGACGCCGGGCGAATGGGTGGCGGTGCATGGCTGCGGCGGCGTCGGCCTGTCGGCGATCATGATCGCCAGCGCCATGGGCGCCAATGTCATCGCCATCGACCTCACCGACGAGAAGCTGGATTTCGCCAAAAAGATCGGCGCCGTCGCAACCATCAATGCGGCAAAGACGCCGAATGTCGTCAAGGCGGTCAAGCAGATCACCAATGGCGGCGCGCATATGTCGATGGACGCGCTCGGCCACCCCACCACCTCGTTCAATTCGATCGCCAATCTGCGCCGGCGCGGCCGCCATGTGCAGGTCGGCCTGATGCTGGGCGAGCATGCGCGGCCGCAGGTGCCGATGGACAAGGTGATCGCCTTCGAACTCGAAATCCTCGGCAGCCACGGCATGCAGGCCTACCGCTACCAGGCGATGATGGACATGATCCGCAACGGCAAGCTCAGGCCCGAACTGCTCGTCGGCAAGAAGATCAGCCTCGACGAAGCACCCGCGGCCCTGATGGCGATGGGCGGCTTCGAGGGCATCGGCATCGGCGTGGTGGCGAAGTTTTAGCCGGCCCGGTCGCCCGAGTCGGCCCTACCTTGCAAACTTCTTCGCGCCGAACACGCACAACACCACGCCGAGCGTGACGACGACCATCAGCGGGCTGACCTGCTCGTGCAGCAGCGTCGCCGCCAGGGCGAGGCCGAAGAAGGGCTGCAGCAACTGCAACTGCCCAACGGCGGCGATGCCGCCTTGCGCCAGGCCGCGATACCAGAAGACGAAGCCGATCAGCATGCTGAACAGCGAGACGTAGCCCAGTCCGATCCAGGCGTTGGATCCGACGCCGGCAAAGGACGGCGGCAGCGTCGCGAAAGTCAGCACCAACATGATCGGCAGCGACAGCACCAGCGCCCAACAGATCACTTGCCAACCGCCGAGCTTGCGCGACAGCGCTGCCCCCTCGGCATAGCCCAGGCCGCAGGCGACGATGGCGGCGAGCATCAGGCCATCACCGATCGGCGAAGCCGTCACGCCTTGCGTCAGGGCAAAGCCTGCGACCAGCGCACTTCCAACGCACGAAAACAGCCAAAACGCCGGGCGCGGACGGTCACCACCGCGCAGTACGCCGAAGATCGCGGTCGCCAGCGGCAGCAGGCCGACGAAGATGATGGAATGGGCCGTGGTGACGTGCTTCAGCGCCAGGGCGGTCAGCAAGGGAAAACCGACGACCACGCCAAGTGCAACGATCGCCAGCGACAGCAGATCGCCACGCTCCGGGCGTTTCTGCCGGAACAGGAGCAGCAGCGCCAGGCCGAGCATTCCGGCAATCGCCGCCCGGGCCGACGTCAGGAATGTCGGATCGAAATCTTTCACCGCCACGCGCGTTGCCGGGAGCGAGCCGCTGAAGATCAACACGCCAATGAACCCGTTCACCCAGCCGCTCGCGATCTTGTCCATCATATGCTCCGTTTTGTCGGCTCTGTATCGAGCGGAGCCCGTGGCATTGCCAGAGACAATGCGGTACAGTTATACAAAACTGTCATGGGCAATTGAGCAGTACGGATGGACAGACAGACCACAGGCGAAAGCAGCGGAACGCTGGTCGAAGGCGTCATGACGACGATCCGTCAGCGGATCGCGGCGCGCAGCCTGACGCCGGGAGCGAGATTGCCGTCGATCCGCGCCTTCGCCAAATCCATGCAAGTGTCCAAATCCACCGTGGTCGAAGCCTATGAGCGGCTCGCCGCCGAAGGCGCGATCCGGTCCCGGCCGGGCTCGGGCTTCTATGCCGCCGGCTCGCTGGCGCCACTGTCGCTGGCCGAGATCGGTCCCCGCCTCGACCGCGCCGTCGATCCGCTCTGGATCTCGCGCCAGTCGCTGGAAGCCGGCGACGACATGCTGAAGCCCGGCTGCGGCTGGCTGCCGGCCTCCTGGATGCCGCAGGCCGGATTGCGCCGGGCATTGCGCACGGTGGCGCGTGCGGCCGATATTTCGCTGGCCGACTACGGCACGCCACTCGGTCTGCCGCCGCTGCGGCAATTGCTGGCGCGGCGCATGGCCGGGTATGGAATCGAAGCCTCGCCCGACCAGATCATACTGACGGAATCGGGCACGCAGGCCATCGATCTCCTGTGCCGGTTCCTGATCGAACCCGGCGACACCGTGCTGATGGACGACCCCTGCTATTTCAACTTCCACGCCCTGCTGCGCGCTCACCGGGCCAAGGTCGTCAGCGTCCCCTATACGCCGTCGGGACCGGATATCGACCTGTTCGCGCAGGCGCTGGCCGAGCACCACCCGCGCCTCTACATCACCAACTCCGCCATCCACAACCCGACCGGTGCGGTCCTGTCGCCGGTCACCGCGCACCGCCTTCTCAAGCTCGCCGACCAATCGGATCTGACCATCGTCGAGGACGACATCTTCGCCGATTTCGAACATGCCCCTGCCCCCAGGCTGGCAGCGTTCGATGGCCTGAACCGCGTCGTCCACATCGGCAGCTTCTCCAAGACACTTTCAGCGTCGGTTCGCTGCGGCTTCATCGCGGCACCCCGCGACTGGATCGAGGGCCTGACCGACCTCAAGATCGCTACGACCTTCGGCGGCGGGCGGCTTGCGGCCGAACTCGTGCTGACCTTGCTGAAGGACGGCAGCTACCGCAAGCACATGGATTTGCTGCGCGCGAAGCTTGCGCGCGCCATGGGCGAGACGAACGCCCGCCTGAAGGCGATCGGCGTCACGCCCTGGATCGACCAGCCGGCCGGCCTGTTCTTGTGGTGCAGGTTGCCGGATGGGGTGGATGCGGCCGAAGTGGCCCGCCGCGCCTTGGCCGACAACATCGTGCTGGCGCCCGGAAACGCATTCAGTCTGTCCGGAACGGCCAGCCGTTTCCTGCGCTTCAACGTTGCCCAATGCGCGGACGAGCGGATTTTCAAAGTGCTCGAGGCAGCAATGGAGCGTTGACGCGCACGGTTGTCGGTCAGCGCGACGCCGCACAGACCTCTCGCACGCAATCACGCAACCAACGTTGCGCCGGATCGGCATCGAGGCGCGGGTGCCACAGCATGGAGATGGTGACCCCAGCGGTGGCAACCGGCAGGGGGAAACTGTGCATGCCGGCGCGTGCGCCCTCGGTATGCCGCTCCGGAACGCTGGCGATCAGGTCTGACGTGCGCGCCATGGCAAGTGCTGCCGAGAAACCGGAAACCATGCACACGACCGTCCGCTGCAGCCCGAGCAGGCTCAAAGCCTCGTCGATCGGCCCTTTCTCGCGGCCACGCCGTGAAACGCTGATGTGCCGGCCCGCCGCATAGCGCTCGGGCGTCACCGCGCCCTCACTCAAGGGATGACCCGTTCGCACGGCGCCGATGAAGCGGTCGCGAAGCAATGCCTGAATGCGCACCTCCGGTCCGGTCTCGCCAGCGACGCCTATGTCCAGATCGATCGCCGCGTCGCGCAACGACATGACGTCCTTGTCGGATTTCGGTGCAAAGCGCAGCCGCACGCCGGGCGCATCGTTCTGGATACGCGCGACGAGACGAGGCGCGAACTCTTCGACGAAACTCTCATTGGTGCGCAACGTGAAGACCCTGTCGAGGCGCCGGAGATCAAGCAGTATGGCAGGACGCAGCAGTGCCTCCGCATCCTGGACGACACGGCCGACCTGCTGTCGCAGTTCTTCGGCACGCGGCGTCGCCACTAGGCCGCGACCGGCCCGAACCAGCAGCGGATCGCCCGTCGCCTCCCGCAGCCGCGCCAGCGTGCGGCTCATCGCCGAAGGGCTGAGACGCAGACGGCTGGCGGCGCGCGCCACGCTGCCTTCGGACAGCAGGACGTCGAGAGCAAACAGCAAATTGAGATCGGGCGATGCCATTGGCGAATCATAGCATATGATATGGCGTTTGACGCATGAATACGATGCAAATGCTGCGCCTTCCGCCATATCAATCAAGAGACTAAATCTCCGCTGGCTCCGGCACTGGAGCTGATGGAAAGGAGATCGCCGTGGCAATCGCTGAGCAAAATCGGGACGGGCGCGCATCGGCGCTGCCACAGATGCAATCCGCCCGCTGGGCGCTGGCAAGCCTGTCGCTCGCCACGCTGCTGTCGTCGATGGGAACCAGCATTGCCAGCGTCGGGCTGCCATCGCTGATGCAGAATTTCGGCTCATCGTTCCAGTCCGTGCAATGGGTTGTTCTGGCCTATCTCCTCGCCATCACCACACTGATCGTCAGCGCCGGACGGCTGGCCGACATGTTCGGGCGCCGGCCGTTGCTGCTTGGCGGCATCGCGCTGTTCACATCGGCATCGGTGCTCTGCGGCCTGGCGCCGACACTCGGGCTGCTGATCGCCGCGCGCGCCGTGCAAGGGTTTGGCGCGGCGCTGATGATGGCGCTGACGCTGGCTTTTGTCGCGGAAACGGTGAGCAAGGAGCGGACCGGCAGCGCCATGGGCCTGCTCGGCGCCATGTCCGCGATCGGCACGACGCTTGGCCCTTCGCTCGGCGGCCTCTTGATCGCCGGCTTCAGCTGGCGAGCAATCTTCCTCGTCAATGTCCCGTTGGGTGTGCTGACCTTCGCCCTCGCCTGGCGTGCCTTGCCGGCGCGCAGTAAAACCGTGCAGGCCGATCGCGGCACGTTCGACGTCATGGGCACGGTCCTGCTGGCGCTGACATTGGCCGCCTATGGGATGGCCATGACGCTTGGCAGAGGCAATTTCGGCGCGCTCAACATCAGCCTGCTGATAGCTGCCGGCATCGGCGGTTTTCTTTTCGCCGCCGTGCAAGCGAGAGTGAAAAACCCCTTGATCCAGCTTGCCGGCTTCCGTGATCTCCAGCTGAGCGCCAGTCTCGCCATGAGCCTCGTTGTCGCCACGGTGATGATGGCGACCCTGGTGGTGGCTCCGTTCTACCTGTCGCGCGGGCTTGGGCTGGATGCCGCAATGGTTGGCCTCGCACTGTCGGCCGGACCGCTTGTCTCGACCCTGTCGGCATTGGCGGCCGGACGCCTGACCGACCGCTTCGGCGCTCACAGGATGATGGTCGCCGGCCTGCTCAGCCTTGCAACGGGCACGTTCCTGCTGTCGCTCGCCATGACCAAACTCGGCATTGCCGGCTATGTCGTTCCGATCACCGTCACCTGCGTCGGCTACGCGCTGTTCCAGACATCCAACAATGCAGCGGTCATGACCGGTGTCGGTGCCGGCGAGCGCGGCGTCGTTTCCGGCCTGCTCAATCTTTCACGCAATCTCGGGCTCATCACCGGCGCATCGTTGATGGGCGCCATATTCGCCGTCGCATCGGCTAGAGGACACGAAGGTATTGGTCCTCTGAGTTCCGATGCCGCCGCACGGGGAATGCAGGTCACCTTTCAGACAGCAACGGTGCTGGCGCTGGTCGCGCTGGTCCTCGCGCTGCTCTCGGCCCGCATCGAGTTCAGGCGGCAGAGACTGGTGGAAGTGTCGCAAAACCTCTGATCTGCGCGAACCGGCGCTCAGGCCCCTGCCCGCTTGCGGCGCTCATAGAGCATGACCAGCGTTTCAGCCGTCAGAGCGGGCTTTTCCTCGCCTTCGATCTCGACCGTATTGGCCGCCTTCATCAGATACTGGCCGGGGCCTTTGTCCTCCATGGACAGCAGCGTGATGCGCAGCCTGATGCGTGCGCCGACCTTGACCGGCGCCAGGAAACGCACCCTGTCGAAGCCATAGTTGAAGGCGGCCTGGGTATTCTCCGGAACGATGCCCATGCCGAGCGCCAGCGCGCCGATGATCGACAATGTCAGGTAGCCATGCGCGATCGTCGTGCGGAACGGGCTTTGCCGCCGCGCCCGCTCGGGATCGACATGGATCCATTGATGGTCGCCGGTGCATTCGGCGAACTGGTCGATCCGGTTCTGGTCGACCGTCGTCCATTCCGACACGCCAAGCTCCTGCCCGGCCATCGTCCTCAACTGCTCGTAGGTCGGCGGCGTTTTAGGCCGTATTTCGGTCATTCCTGGTTTCCCGATCGCTTGCCAAGCCTCCGGACCACGAACTGACGGCCTCTGTCAATTCGCCCTGCGCGAATCCGTTCCGCCGAACCAGGCCACAATCGCGCCATGGCTCCCAGCGCAAGGGGCAGGTCAATCGGTATTTCCCCGCCTTCAGAGCGGCCGGCAGCAATGAGCCCGCCTGGGCCACAGCTGCTACTTCTTCTCGTAGCCGGAGCGAATTTCCTCCATCGCCTCCTTGATGCGCGTGCGCAGAATATCGACCGATTCGATACCGGATTTCTTTACCAGTTCAGCGACTTCGCCGGCATTCTTCAACGCCGCCTCGAAGGACTTTCTGGCAAATTCCGTTTGTTTGGCCATCAATTCCTGCGGATTGCCAGGCGCCCTGTAGCTCTGCGCCATATCGGTGACTTCGCGCAGCGTGTCCTGCAACATCTCGCGCTGCCTGGACAACAGCGAGGACGCGCCGGCGGCACCGGCTCGTGCCGATTTCTCCAGCGCTTCGAGGTTCTTGCGATGATGGGCGAGGATCGCCTCGACATCGACATTGGGCAGCTTCAGGTCGCGGCCGAATCTGCCGAACATGTCCATGAAGGAATCGGATTCCGGTTGTTTTGCCATGCTCGTTTTCTCCCCTTTGCCGCGGATGCGGGCGCCCTCAGCGGGAGAATAGCACTCGCATGCCGTGTGTCCATTTCGAACGCGATTGAAATCAACGCCAACTGGGCGTGCATCAATGCACGAGGAACAGCCGCTCTGCCAGATATAGCACGACACCCGCAAGCCCGCCGATGATCATGCCGTTGAAGCGGATATATTGCAGGTCCCTGCCGATGTTCATCTCGATCAATCGCGTCAGCTGCGCAAGATCCCACCGCTTGACCTGGTCGGCGATAAATGTCGACACGCCGCTTTTCTGGCTCTCCACGAACGACGCAAGCGCCACCACGAATCCCGTGTTCATGTCGGCCCTGATCTGCGCATCGCTTGCAAGATGCCGCCCGACCTCGACGAACATGTTGGCAAGATGCGCGCGGATAACCGAATTCGGCGCCTTGGCGTCCTGCTCAATGAACTGGCCGAGGCTTGCCCACATGTCGCCGGCCAATGCCTTGACCTCCGGCCGGGCCAGGAAATCGCGCTTCAGCTTCTCTGCGCGTTTGGCATATTGCTTCGATGTCCTCAGCCTTTCGACGAAGCCTAGAGCGAAATGGTCGAATTCGGCGCGCATCGGGTGATCCGGATCGGCCCTCACCTCGTCGAGCAGCGAGCCGGCCGAGGCGACGATCTTCTTCAGGAGATAGGCGTCGGCGCGAAACAGGTTGAACAGCGACGGCAATTCCTCGCGGATTTTCTCGCGCATCGTCGCCAGCGCCTGTTCGTCGTTGAGAAAACGGCCGATCACCTTGGTGAATTCATCGAACAGTTTCTGGTGGCGGCGATCGTCGGTGAGCGCCGACAACAGCTCGGCCGCCAGCGGCGCCAGTGGCACCTTCTCGATCTGCTCGAGCATGCGGCTGGTGACGAAGCCGCGCAGGCCGGACTGCTCCATCGCCACAAGCGTTTGCGGCACCAGTCGCACGACGAAGCGCGACAGGCCCGCAGCGCGTTCGGCATCGGCCAGCCAATCGGCGACGAGCGCCGAAAAATCGACCTCGGCAAGCTTTTCGCGCACCGGTTCGGGCGCCAGGAAATTGACCTCGATGAAGCGGCCGAGATTGTCGGCTATGCGGCTCTGGTTCTCGGGGATGATGGCAGTGTGCGGGATCGGCAGCCCCAACGGCCGCCTGAACAGCGCCACCACCGCGTACCAGTCGGCCAGGCCGCCGATGGTCGCGGCCTCGGCAAAGGCGGCGACGAGCCCGAGCCACGGATAGCTATGCTCGAACGACTTGGCCATGGCGAAGACGAGAACGCACAGCGCCAGTGCGGCTGTTGCCGCGAATTTCGTGCGCCGCAGCGCCGAAAGCTTGGCGTCCGCGTCGCTACCGATTCGCAAAGGGGTCATGGCCTGGGCCGATTGTGCCATGGTCGAGCTACTCCTCGTCGGTTGCGAGCTAATCTAGTGTCTCGCTTGTCCGAATGCCCGCCCTATCCTTCGCGGTCACGGTTTTCCCCGGCCTTGCACATAAGTTGACGCGAATATTCACCTATTATGCCACGCTAGTCTGGAATTATTCCAAGGTATGGGCCATATTCAATTCAACCTATTGCTTTGCGAGGACAAAATGCGGTTAACGCGCCAGACCAATTATGCCATGCGCATCCTGATGTATTGCGCGGCAAACGATGACCGGCTGAGCCGCATCCCCGAGATCGCCGCCGCTTATTCGGTGTCGGAACTGTTCCTGTTCAAGATCCTGCAGCCGCTGGTCGAACACGGCCTTGTCCAGACCGTGCGGGGCAGGAATGGCGGCGTCAAGCTTGGCCGTGGCGCCGAAGCGATCAGCCTGTTCGATGTGGTGCGCGTGACGGAAGAGAGCTTCGCCATGGCCGAATGCTTCGAGAACGATGCCGCCGAATGCCCGCTGGTCGATAGCTGTGCGCTGAATTCGGCGCTACGCGAGGCGCTGAACGCGTTCTTCGCGGTGCTGGAGCGCTACACTATCGCCGATCTGGTGGCGGCGCGCCCGAATGTGCGCAACCTGCTCGGCATCGACATGCTGTTGGAGCGCCGCGCCCCGGCTGCCTGAACTTGGCGACGTCATGGTCTGGCTCGACCAGCTGCAATAAATTAGGCCGCTGACTGGGGCAGCACGAACGGCATGTTTCCGGCCGGCAGCACGCCGACCCTCAGCCGGCAGTCGAACACTTTTTCGATCAGGTCATCGCTCAGCACGTCCTGCGGCGACCCTGTGGCGGCCAGCCTGCCATAATGCATGACGGAAATCCGGTCGACATACATGGCCGTCAGATTGAGGTCATGCAGGATGGCAACCACGCCGCCGCCTCTTCTGGCAAAGTCGCGCGCAATGTTCATGATGATCAGCTGGTGCTTGATGTCGAGGCTGGAAACTGGTTCATCAAGGAAGAGATAGCGCGGCTTGCCGTCGAGCACTGGCGCCCAGACCTGGCACAGCACGCGCGCAAGCTGGACACGCTGCTGCTCGCCGCCCGAAAGTTCCTGGTAGAAACGTCCGGCAAAACCGTCAAGATCGACGCGCGCCAGCGCCCGTTCCGGCAGCCGCGCATCCTCGCCCGGCAGGACGCCCGAGCGGCCGCCGACAAGGCCAAGCTTGACCACTTCTCGCACCGTGAACGGGAACGACAGCGTCGTCGCCTGCGGCAGCACCGCGCGCTGGACGGCGGTCTCAACCGGCTTCATCGCGCAGAGATCGCGGCCGTTGAGGGCGACGCGCCCGGTATAGGCGAGGTCGCCGGAGAGCGCCTTGAGGAAGGTCGTCTTGCCCGAACCATTGGGGCCCACGATGGCGGCGATCTCGCCGGGCCGCGCGTCGAAATCGACACCGCTGACGATACGCTTGCCGGCGATATCAACCGAAACGTCCCTTGCCTCGATCATCCCAACCCTCGCAAATAAACGACTCTCACAGGTCGACTACGCCGCGCTTGCGCAGCAGGATCCAAAGGAAGAACGGCGCGCCCGCGATCGCGGTGACGATGCCTATCGGCAGTTCGGCCGGTGCCACGACGGTGCGAGCGACCGCATCGGCCAACACCAGCAGCGAGGCGCCGAGCAGCGCCGACGCCGGCAGCAGATAGCGATTGTCCGGGCCGATAGCCAAGCGCAGCAGATGCGGCACCACGATGCCGACGAAGCCGATGCCGCCGCTGACGGCGACGGACGCGCCGACAGCGGCCGAGACCCCGATGATGGCCGTGTATTTTAGCCGCTGCACCGGAATGCCGAGATGGCCGGCGGTCGCCTCGCCCAGCGCCAGCGCATTAAGGCCCCGTGCCAGGAACGGCATCGCCGCCAGCGCCAAGACGATGATCGGCCCGACCGAAGCAATCTTCGCCCAGGTCGCGCCGCCGAGCGATCCGAGCTGCCAGAAGGTCAGGTCGCGCAACTGGCGATCGTCGGCCATGAAGATGAGGATGCCGGTCAGCGCCATGGCGAGTGCTGCCAGCGCGATGCCGGCGAGCAGCATGGTGGCGACCGAGGTCTGCCCTCGCCGAGTCGCGACCTGATAGAGCACCAGCGTCGCGGCGAGCCCGCCACAGAAGGCCGCCAACGGCAGTGCAAGCGTGCCGAGCAAGGCCGTCACCGGAGCCAATATCGTAGCGCCGAGCACGATGACGGCAACCGCGCCCAGGCTGGAGCCGGCCGAAACGCCGATCAGGCCGGGGTCGGCCAGCGGATTGCGGAACAGCCCCTGCATGACCGCGCCGGAGACCGCGAGCGCCGCTCCAACCAGCATGCCGAGGATAATACGCGGCAGGCGGATGTCGTAGACGATCAGGCTGTCGCGGGCGCTCAGCGCGGCGTCGCCGGGCACGGCGCCGAACAGCCAGTCGCCGATGACGTTGACGGCCGATGCGTCCGACGCCCCCGATGTCAGCGACAGAAAACCGACAGCCACGAGCCCCAAGCACAGCAGAAGAATGACGATGCGGGCGCGGCCCGACCGGTCGCCTTCAGATGCGCTCGCCATCATCTCCACCGGACCGGCGATCGATTGATCGACCATGATCTGCCTGCTCAGTCCGTGACGTGCCCGCCATAAAGCGAGACAGCGAGGTCGTGGATGGCGTCGGCCGTGCGCGGCCCAAAGCCGAGTAGGTAGCCGCCATCGATGCGGATCAGCTTGCGCGCGGTTCCGGCAGGCGTCGAGGCGATCGACGGGTTGCCGAACAGTTCGTCGTCCGACACCGGAGGCCCGGCATTGCTCATCATCAGGATCACGTCCGGCCTGGCGGTGATAACAGCCTCGTCGGACATTTGCTTGTAGCCGGAAAAGCCTTCGACCGCGTTGACGCCGCCAGCCAGCCTGACCATTCCGTCGGCGGCGGTCTCGCTGCCGGCCGCCAGGATCTTGCCGCCCTGTATCGACAGAACGAACAGGATGCGCTTGCGCTGCATGATCGAGGCCGTCTGCTTTTCGGCGGCCGTGAGCCTGGCATCAAGCTCCTTGGCGAGCGCCTCGGCCTTGGCGTCGACGCCGAGTGCCTTGCCGACGATGCGGACCTTCTCGAGGATACCCTCGTGGCTATAATGCTCGGGCACTTCGATGAACGGGACGCTCGTCTTCCTCAAGACATCGACGGCTTCCTTGGGACCGCTGCCGTGCAGCGCCAGGATGCCGGTCGGGTTGACCGACAGGACGCCTTCCGGCGACAGCGCGCGCATGTAGCCGACATCAGGCAGCTCAAGCGCCGCTTTAGGATACCGACTGGTGGAATCGCGCGCCACCAGATGCTTCTCCTCGCCGAGCGCAAAGACAATCTCGGTGATCGAGCCGCCAATGGCCGCAATCCTCGAGGGATCGGCAAATACGGCCGTGCCTTCCGTGGCGTTGACAGGTTGCAGCGCGACGAAAGCAAGGGACAGACCGATCGCCGGTCCGGCGATGATCTTGGAAATGCAACCCATTGTCGTTCTCCTCAGGCTGCCGTCGGGCTTGGGATGCGCGGCAGGTTCTCCGCCAGGAAGCGCCAGTCGTCACGCTCGCTTTCGCCTTCATGGCGCTTGCCAAAGAACTGGATGATCATCTTGCCGTCGGCGTCATAGACCTCGAGCGAGGTGACATGGCCGTCCTTGGTCGGCTTGCGCACGGCCCAGACCTCGTGGATGTGGTCGGTTCGCAGGTGCAGGTGGAAGGTTTCATCCAGCACGTTGATCCATGGTCCCATCGGCTTGATGGATTTGATAAGTCCGGAATGGATCTGGATGCAGCCGCGGTTTCCGACAAAGCACATGATCGGTATCTCGCCCTCCGCGGCATGATGGAACATGGCACGGACAGCGTCATTGTCGAGCAGCCAGGCATAGTCCTGGCCGACCATGCGCACCGCCTGCCGGCGGCTGAGCTTCAGCGTCTTCAGCATGCCGAAGAACTGGTGCACGTCGGTCAGCCGGCTCCAGCGGTCGCGCAGATCATCGAGATTGGCGGTCGCTTCGTCGCCATGGCTCTCGTCGTCGGGGAGAGGCCCGGAAATGTCGACCGTCGGCTCCTGGTTGGACGATTCGAGCGCGGCGACCAATTTTTGATACGCATAGAGGCTGGAGACCGGCCGCAGATGCACCTTGTGCACGGCCTCGCCGGCCGCGTCGAAGAACTGCAGGCTGCGGCGGATCTCGTCGCCATCGCGCTTCTCCACGGCAAAGCCATGCACCCACGCTTTCGGGAAGATGCGCAGATCGATGTTTTCGCCAAGCACCATGGCGTTGTGGTTGCCGGTGACGACCTTGTCATAGACGCCGATCTTTTCGTGCACCGCACTTTCATTGCGGGTCAGCGCCATGACTTCGCCGACGGCTTCGAGGCCAGTCAGCAAATCGTTGACGTGCGGCTGGATGCGAACGACGCCGTCGCCGCAATGCGCGGCTGCCAGCTCGGCCTCCGAAATGCCGAGTCGGGCAGCCAGATCACGCTCGCGCGCCTTCGGATTGTCTGTCCGTGCCCGCCGGATTTCATGCGGGGCGGGTTTTACGCGCTGGTCCATGTCTCGGTCCCTATTGCCTTGCCTTACTTGTTGAGAATGAGCTTGCCCTGCCGGGTAATCTTCAGCCGGTAGAGCGCGCCATGATGCTCGATGCCGATCTCGTGCTCGCCCTGGAACAGGGTGTTGCTGGACAGGGTTCGCACCGCCAGCGGAACCCGGTCGAAACGTGCGGAGGCATCATCGGAACGGCGGACGCGGTAGCGAAAATCGTTGGGATTGTGGGTGTTCATCTGGATCGATCCCTTTCCTGTGCCGGGCGTCTGGCTAGGCGTTGCGTAATCCGATTCATATCTTGACTCGAATAATCATGTTTACTAGTCAGTGCAATACCGGATTAAATGAGTCAAGATTTAAGACGCCGGATACGATCAAAAATGCCAGCCAGCCCCGGGCCAGCCAGCATGAAACCTGGACTTTGGAGTTGGGGCATGGGGTTGGTGACTTGGGAATGGCGCGGGCGATTGGCGGCGAACGGAGCTGCGGCTTTGCTGGCAAGCGTGGCGGCGATCGCCTTGTCGGCGCAACTGGCCAACGCCCAGCAGGCGGCGGACCAAAAGACAGATCAGACGAAGAAGGCTGACGAGGAACAGGCGGCACCGGCGGGAGCAACGCTGCTCGACCAGATCCTCGTCATCAGCCGCACCGGCGAGACGGCAATCGAATCGCTGGCGTCGGCCAGCCATATCGATCAGGAACAGCTCGACCGCCGCATGGCAACGACGCCCAACGAGATGCTGCTCGGCGTGCCCGGTATCGCCGCACAGGCCGACGCCAGGCGCGTCAGCACCAGCATCAACATCCGCGGCTTGCAGGATTTCGGCCGCGTCGCGGTCATCGTCGATGGCGCGCGGCAGATTTTCCAACGCTCCGACCACGGCACGCAGTCGACCTTCTACATCGATCCTGAACTCGTCAAATCCGTCGATGTGATCCGTGGTCCTGTCGCCAACACCTACGGTTCGGGCGCCATCGGCGGCGTCGTCTTCTTCGACACCAAGGACGCGGCGGACTTTCTCAAGCCGGACGAGACATGGGCCGGCTCCGTCACGGGACGATACGAGAGCAACGGCAAGGGCTGGACCACCAGCGCATCCGGCGCCTACCGCCTCAACGAAAACTGGGACGCGCTCGGCAACATCGTCTACCGCAACTACGACGACTACAAGGACGGCGGCGGCGACACCGTCAAGGGCACCGGCTTCGATGTGCTCAGCGGCCTGCTCAAGACCACTGTCCGGCCGACCGACAACAGTGAACTGAAGCTCGGCTGGGTCGGTTCAAGCGATGGCTGGAGCGAGATCAGCGGCGGCGTGCCGGTCAATGACGTCGACCTGAAGTCGAACACCTTCACGGCTCGCTACAACATCACTGATGAGGACAAGAGCTGGCTCGATCTCCACATCAACACCTCCTACAACAAGACCAACCTCGATCTGATCAGCCTTGTCCCGCAAAACCGCTTTGATCCGGTGACCGGCCTTCCCGTTGTCTTGCCGGCAGGATCGCAGTCGACATTCGACGTTGGCACGACAGGCATCGACATCTGGAACACATCCCGGTTCGAAACGGGCGGCATCGCGCATGAACTGACCTATGGCGGCGACTGGGTCGGCGACAACGTCAAGACGGGCGGTACAGCTGGCGGCGACAGCTTCTACACGCCTTCGGGCAAGCGCAACGTCTCCGGCGCCTATGTCCAGGACAAGCTCACCTGGGATTGGCTCGAAGTCATCGCCGGTCTTCGCTACGACAGCTACAGCCTCAGGGATGACACCCACGATATATCTGGCGACAGGGTATCGCCCCGGATCACCGTCGGTGTCTCACCATTCGAAACGGCAGGCCTAGCAGGCCTTCAGTTTTACAGCACCTACGCCGAGGGCTATCGCTCGCCGTCGATCACCGAGACGCTGATCAGCGGCAATCACCCGGCAGGCGTGAGCTTCCCGTTCCTGCCCAATCCAAATTTGCGGCCCGAAACTGGCAAGACGACCGAGTTCGGCATCAACTACAAGCAGAACGACATTATCGAGGCTGGCGACGCGTTCCGTCTCAAGGCCGCCTACTTCAACAACGATGTCGACGATTATATCGATGGCGTGACACTGTCGCCGTTCGATCCGACCAGCGGCTGCCCGTTCGGTCCCGGCATCCCGATCTGCTTCCAGTATCAGAACTTCGCCAAAGCCAAGATCAATGGCTTCGAGATGGAAGGCGTTTACGACGCTGCATGGGGCTATGCCGGACTTTCGGCCTCCATCATCAACGGTCACACGATCTCGTATGAAGGCGACCGGGCAGATCTCGCCACCATCCCCTCCTCCCAGGTCACCGCGCAACTCGGCTTGCGCTTCCTCGAGGACAAGCTGACTGTCGGTGGCGAAGTGCAGTACAATGGCAAGCCGAAGGGCAATGCAGTGGCCAAGAACTATACGCTGGTCAATGCCTTCGCCAGCTATCAGGCGACGAACAATCTGAAGGTCGATTTCCGCGCCGACAATTTGTTCGATGTCAAATACGCCAACCCGCTCAACGGAAGCACGACCGTCGCGGTCTATGAGCCGGGCATCACGCTGAAGCTGGCGGCAACGATACGATTTGGAGGCTGATGACGATGACGAGCTTGACGACATCCCTTTGTCTGCTGACCTCGATGCTGGCGATGTCGCTTGCGATGGTTCCGGCGTGGGCACAAGAGTCCGCGCCGGTCCCTGCGCTCACTCTCGAGCTCAACGCTGCACAACCTTCCGACAAGGGGTGCCGCCTGACGTTCGTGGTCAACAACAATCTCGGCGCCGACCTGTCCAAGGCGGCGTTCGAGATCGCCTTGTTCAACGAGGCCGGCGTCGTCGACCGGCTGACCGTGCTCGACTTCAAGGAATTGCCGGCAGGCAAGACCAAGGTGACACGTTTCGATCTGGCCGGCACCGAGTGTTCGAGAATCAGCCGCGTGCTGATCAACAGCGCGACCGAATGCACCGGTACCGGCGTCGAACCGAACGCCTGCATACGAAAGCTGAAGACGGGCACCAAGACCGGGATCGCTTTCGGAATCTGAGGTGGGACTGCATCCCGCATTCACGCGAACCACAGTGGCATGGCCTCTGGCCGGCTTCCGCTCGCTGTCCTCTGAACCAAGCGATCTTGATTTGACAATTCTGCTCGGGTCGCTGCAGGTCTCGACGCGAGACATGCAGGATATCAGCCCCCTCACAGACGCCAGCGCCGAGCTAGCGATAAAACCGACCGGGCCGCTGCTGCGACCATCGGCTTGGACCCGCAAATGGACGGCAGCGATCGTCGTCTCCTGCCTGCTCCATGCCGCTGTGGCAGCGGCTCTTCTGATCTCCCCTTCAGGGATATCCAGTTTCCAGGACGCAATTCAGTCAGAAGGCAGTGATCAATCGGGCGCCAACGTGGTCGGCAGCGCGCAGGACAAGGACCCGGCGGCGATAAATGTTGCGCTGGTGCCGAACCCGCAACCGACTAAGCCACAGCCAGCAAGGTCGCCCAAGCCGTCGGCGCCAATGGAGCCTTCTCGACCAGCCCAGGAAGCGGCGAAGCCGCCGCTCGCGCCTTTGCCGCAACCTGTCAAACAGCCAGCGGTGACACCGAACATATTGGTGGCCGGCGCCCCACGGTCCGATGACCAGAGTGTGGCTCCCAAGACCGAAACGCCGGCGCAGCCGACCGTTCAGGCCGAGAGCATCGAAATGCCTGACGCCGTTCCAGAACAGGCGCCGATTCCAAGCGCCAGGCCAACTCCGGCAGTTGTCCCAGCAACTGCTAGCGAACCATACGAGAAGCGCGGCACAGCGGACGGCCGCGAAATAAAAGCGGCCATTGCCAGCAAAGGCAAAAAACAAACCGATGCCGGCAACGCGGCAACGTCTCTCTATAGCGGCGAGGTGGCCAACAAATTGGCTCGCGCCAATCGCCGCGTTTCGAAAGCAGCGCAATCGACCGCCCGCAACAATGCTATGGTGGCATTTGTGGTGCTGGCCAATGGAAACATCAGCGACTTGCAACTTGCCAAAAGCTCAGGCTCTCCGGAACTCGATCAATTCGCGTTGGAGCTGGTGCGAAAACAGGCACCCTTCCCTCCCATTCCGCCGGAGACCGGAAAGTTAAGCTGGCGGTTCAAAGCACCAATCGGCCCATTCTGAGTCTCCGTGGCCCGTTACGCCAGCCATCGATCGTCAAGCATGAAAGGAATCACGATGTACATCGCCATGAACCGCTTCAAGGTGCAGGCCGGCTCGGAGGCCGATTTCGAGGCCGTATGGAAGAACCGCGACTCCAGCCTCGCGGAGATGAAGGGGTTTAGGGAATTCCACCTGCTGCGTGGCCCGGTCAACGAGGCCGAAGGCTACACGCTGTTTGCGTCGCATACGGTGTGGGCGAGCCATGATGATTTTATCGCCTGG
The DNA here is from genome assembly GCF_040323315.1 of Mesorhizobium sp. M0047. Taxonomy (NCBI): domain Bacteria; kingdom Pseudomonadati; phylum Pseudomonadota; class Alphaproteobacteria; order Hyphomicrobiales; family Phyllobacteriaceae; genus Mesorhizobium; species Mesorhizobium sp. M0047. The sequence goes on from NZ_JAMYUW010000020.1 coordinate 50,461, forward strand.
ACCAAATCGGAGAATTTCCGTGCCGCCCACCGCAATGTCGGCGCGACAAAAGTGCACTATCTCGGCCACCCCCAGTTCGAGGGCTTTTCGGTCGTCGAAGGCGCGTAACGACAGGCCGGGGTCAAGCTCCGGCCAGCAGGCTCGCATTGCCCCCGGCAGCCGTCGTATCGACGCAGACAGCCCGTTCATGTGCATAGGCCGCCGGGTTCAACACCTCGCTGACCAGCGGCACGATCGGACCGGAGCGGTCGGCAATGACCTTGCGCACGACACGCGCGGCCTCGGGCGTGCCCGAGAAAGCGACGACATCGACGCGCAGCGATCGCGCTTCGACCGGATCCGGCCGGCCGTCCAAGGCGGCCAGCGGCAGGCCCTTGCCGGTCAGCGCCGAGAGCGCCGCCGGTGCGCCGGGCGCGACCGCCAGCACCGCATTGCCGGCAGCGAGCGCCTGGATCGTCTGCGCGAGCAGCGTATCGCCATCGGGACCAAGGCATAGCACCCGTCCGCGTGGCGACAGCGAGAGCGTGTTGGCTTCGCCGGTCGGTCCCGGCAGATCGACCTGGCCGAAGTCGATGCCGGCGGCAGCGCCAATGGCTGCGGCACCCTTGCCGCGCAGATGCTTCCTCAGAATGGCGATCCGGTCCGGGCGCGTCGACCAGCCGCCAAGTGTGGGATCGGGCAGATTGTCGGCAAGTTCGGTCGCCGTGACCTTATGGCCATCCTGCAAATGGGTGCCGGCCTCCGGCCCCTTGCGAAAGCGGCGGAGATAGTGCGGACCGCCAGCCTTCGGACCGGTGCCTGAAAGCCCCTCGCCGCCAAACGGCTGCGAACCGACGACGGCACCGATCTGGTTGCGGTTGACGTAGATGTTACCGGCATGGATGCGGTCGACGAAATGCTGAACGCGGCCCTCGATGCGGGTGTGCAGGCCGAAGGTGAGGCCATAGCCCTTGCGATTGATGGCGGCGATGACCGCGTCGATCTCGTCGGCGTCGAACGTGGCGACGTGCAGCACCGGCCCGAACACCTCGCGCTCCATGTCCTCGATGCCCTTGACCCGGAAGATATGCGGCGCGACGAAGCGGCCCACTTTGGGCGCCTCGAGCTTGGCGATCAGCCGGCCCTGCAGGCCCATCTTCGTGCAGTACTCGCGGATCGAACTCTGCGCCTCGTCGTCGATGACAGGGCCGACATCGGTCGAAATCCGCCAGGGATCGCCAACGCTGAGCGCCTCCATGGCGCCCTTCAGCATCTCCAGCATCTTCTTCTCGACGTCCTTCTGCACATAGAGCACGCGCAGCGCCGAGCAGCGCTGGCCGGCACTCTGGAAGGCCGAGGCCAGGATGTCGCGTACGGCTTGCTCGGGCAGCGTGGTGGAATCGACGATCATCGCGTTGAGACCGCCGGTCTCGGCGATCAGCATTGCGTCGGGCGCGGCCGTCTCTGCCAGCTGTTTCTCGATCAGCTTCGCGACCTCGGTCGAGCCGGTGAAGCAGACGCCGGCAATGCGCGGATCGGCGGTGAGCGGCCCGCCGACCGATGGGCCGTCGCCGGGCAGAAGCTGGATGACATCTTCCGGCACGCCGGCCTCGCGCAGCAATTCGACGGCGCGGAAAGCGATCAGCGGCGTCTGCTCGGCCGGCTTGGCGATAACCGAATTGCCGGTGACGAGTGCGGCGGCGATCTGGCCGGTAAAGATGGCGAGCGGAAAGTTCCACGGCGAAATGCAGGCGATGGCGCCGCGCGCTTGCGTGCCCGCCTCCGCATTGGCCGCCTCAGTGGCGTAGTAGCGTAGGAAGTCGACGGCCTCGCGCACCTCGGCGACGCCGTCGGCCAGCGATTTGCCGGCCTCCCGAGTGGCGAGTGCAAAGAACTCGACGGCATTCGCCTCGTAGAGATCGGCAGCGCGGTTCAGGATGGCCGCGCGCTCGCCCACGGGACGCTTCGCCCAGGCCGGTTGCGCTTCCACTGCAAAGCGAACGGCGGTCGCCACCTGCTTGGCAGCGGCTTCACTGACCGTGCCGACCACCTCGGAAGGCTTTGCCGGGTTTACAATTGGACGCTGCTTGCCGTAGCCGGCCGCCCGGGTGATCGGCTTGGCATGCCAGCGATCCGGCCCGACGAAGGCCGCCCTGGCCTTGTCGATCGCCGCCAGCGTCATTGTGTCGGTGATATCGAAACCCTTCGAGTTGCGGCGACCGGCCCCAAAAATCTGCGAAGGCCGGGCAATCGCCGGATTGGCGGCCGGACCCTGGCTCTCCACGGTTTCGAGTGGATCGCGGGCAATGTCCTCCGGCTCGACGTCCTCGTCGGTGAGCTGGTGCACGAATGAGGAGTTGGCGCCGTTCTCCAGCAGCCGGCGGACCAGATAGGCAAGCAGATCGGAATGCGCACCGACTGGTGCATAGATGCGGCAGCGCGTGCCCTCGGCCCGGCGCACCGTTTCGTGCAGGGCCTCACCCATGCCATGCAGGCGCTGGAACTCGAAGGTATCGCGATTGTCAGCCATCGACAGTATGGCGGCGACGGTGTGGGCATTGTGGGTGGCGAATTGCGGATAGATGCGGTCGGTCATGCCAAGCAGTTTTTTCGCGCAAGCGATGTAGGAGACATCAGTGTTGACCTTGCGGGTGAAGACGGGATAACCGGCGAGCCCGAGCGTCTGCGCCCGCTTGATCTCGGTGTCCCAATAGGCGCCCTTGACCAGCCGCACCATGATGTTGCGGCCGTACTTCTTGGCCAGTGCATAGAGCCAGTCGATGGCGAAGGCCGCGCGTGGTCCATACGCTTGCACCACCACACCAAAACCGTTCCAGCCGGCGAGCTCCGGCTCAGCCAGCACCCGCTCGATGACATCGAGAGACAGATCGAGGCGGTCGGCCTCCTCGGCATCGATGTTGAGACCCATGCGCGAATGGCGCGCGGCCAGCGCCAACGACAGCAGTCGCTCGGCCATGACCGGCAGCATCCCGTCCTTCTGCGCCACCTCATAGCGCGGATGCAGCGCCGACAGCTTGACCGAGATTCCGTGGTTCTGGCGGATATCAGGGCCATTGGAACCGGCGTCGAGCGAGGAAATCGCGTCGGCATAGGCCTTGTGGTAACGCAAGGCATCGGCCTCGGTGCGGGCTGCCTCGCCCAGCATATCGAAGGAATAGAGATAGCCCTTCTGCGTCATTGGCCGGCCGCGCTTGACGGCTTCAGTGATGGTGCGGCCGAGCACGAACTGCTCGCCCATTTCGCGCATGGCGGCGGCCACTGCCTTGCGGATGACCGGCTCGCCCAACCGCCGCACCATCGAGCGCAGCGTGCCTTCGATGCCGCCCTCGCCTTCATCGAGGACACGGCCGGTCAGCATCAGCGCCCAGGTCGAGGCGTTGACGAAAATGGAACTCGAGCCGCCCGAATGCGCCGACCAGTCGTGCGGCGCGATCTTGTCGGCGATGAGGTCGTCCATCGTCTCGGTGTCGGGCACGCGCAACAACGCCTCGGCCAGGCACATCAGCGCCACGCCTTCCTTGGTGGAAAGACCGTAGGCGGAGAGGAAGACTTCCATCAGCCTTGGATCGGACGATCCACGCACCGCCCGCACCAGATCCGCGGCGCGGGCAGAGATTGCCTTGCGGTCTTTCGCTGAAAGCCCCGTCGCCTCGGCCAGTCGCTTCACGGCCTCGTCTTCGTCGGGCAGATAGTTGGCGCGGATCTGCTGGCGGATGGCATCAAGCGCTGGCATGGCGGTCCCATGGATCGAGCAAAGGGGATCGGGCCGGCGGTCACCGAACCGAATGGCGCAAGCTAGCACAAATGCGAAATTTCGGCCGGTCCAAAGAAATCGACACTGCAGCTCATTTGCCCTATCTTGGGCGTCCAGAAATTGACATATGGCCTGAAACTTCGATGACAGAAGACCAATTGGACCGCATCGACAGGAATATCCTGGCGGCGCTGGCAAGCGATGGCCGGCTGTCCATGTCAGAACTGGCGGCAAAGGTCGGCCTGTCGAAGACGCCCGTCCAGGCGCGGGTGAAGCGGCTGGAAAAGGAAGGCTACATCAGGGGCTACCAGGCGATCATCGACCGCGAGCGCATGGACGAAGGCCATGTTGCCTTCGTCCAGGTGAAGTTGTCCGACACCCGATCCGCCGCGCTCGACGCCTTCAACCGATCCGTGCAGGCCGTGCCGGAGATCGAACAATGCCACATGATGGCGTCGAGCTTCGACTATCTGCTGAAGGTTCGCACCCGGGATATCGCCGCCTACCGCCGCGTCTTGGGCGAGCGTATTTCAGCCCTGCCCCACGTCGCCCAGACCTCGACCTTCGTGGCAATGGAGACGGTGAAGGATCGGTAACTCACTCCGAAAGCGTCTTCAGGAACGCCACCAGCGCCGCACGTTCATGATCCGACAGCTCCAGCGGATGAATTTCGGACGTACCCTCCACGCTAGGGGCCGCCTTGGCGTAGTGCGCCACCACTTCGTCGAGCGACGAAAACTGCCCGGCATGCATGTAGGGCGGCCGCGTTGCGGCTCCGCGCAGCGACGGTGTCTTGTAGGCGCGGATGAGTTGCGGCGCATCCTTGACCATGAAGCGCAGTTCGCCACAGGCGGTGGCGTCGCCATCGCGATAGGCGCCGAAGCAGTTGAACGGGTCGGCTTCGACTTGGCGCACGGCATCGATGCGGCCGCGATCTGGCGGCAGGCCCGCAACGGGCGGCACGCCGGTGTTGTGAAAACCGTTGTCGGTGAAGCGCGGGCCGTTGTGGCAGGTCACGCAATTGGCCTTGCCGATGAACAGTTTTAGCCCAAGGATCTCCTCCTTCGAAAAAACAGCGTCGCCTTTCGGCTCGGCGCCGGTGACGAGGTCCATCGCAAAGCGGTCGAAGCGCGTCGGCGCTGGCTCGATCGATCGTTCGAAAGCGGCGATCGCCTTGCCGATATTGGCAAAGACGCCGTTGATGGCGTCACGCTGCACGCCGCTCATCGCGTCCCAAGCAGCCTTCTCAGCATCGTTTCCAAGCGGGCTGGCATTCGACGGCATGTCGGAAAAATCGGGCAGCGGCCCGAAGATGCGCTCGTAGCGTTCGCCGAAGCGCGCCTTGATGTAATGGGCGTAGGCAGCGCGGTTTCCTGCCTGCTCCAGTGGATTTTCGAGCGGTGTTAGCGCTTGCGCCCACAGGCTATCGCGGCGGCCGTCCCAGAAGAACCAGGGATCGCGCGCCACTCCGGCCAGCGGCATGGTGCGCCGGTTGGTGTGGCCGACGCCGACGGCTTGTGGCAGGTCGTCCTGGAATTGCCGGTCGATCTTATGGCAGGTCGAACAGGATACCGTGCCATCACGGCTCATGCCCTGATCGAAAAACAGCGTCGAACCGAGTGCGGCGGCGGCCGGCACGTCGGCAAAGCGGTTGGTGGTGTCGGGCTTGGGCGGCGGCAGTGAGGACAGCGCCAGCGAGGCGATGGTCTTCTTCTCGGCGTCGGAAAAGTCAGGCTCGCCGCAACCGGCAAGCATAACGGCAACCATCATTGCCAGAAAACGTGAAAGCCACCTCATTTCTTGCTCACAGCACCACATTGAAGAGCACGGTGTCGGAGCCGGCATTGGCCGAAATGGCGAAATGCAGCTGCCACCAGCCGCTCATGGTGAACTTCACCCCCTCTATGCGATAGCGTCCGTCGCCGAGATAGTCGGTCGCCTGCGGGCTGGTTGGCAGGCCATGGCTGTGCAGCGGCATGCCGCCAGAGATCGTGATCGCGGCCCCCTCGACCGGAGCTCCGGCCCTTGTCTTCAGCGTCAGCAGCCAGGATTGCAACTGGCCTTGCCGCACAACGCCCCGCTCCGGCAAGAAACTAGCCACGAATAGCCCGTTGTCGGTGTTCTTCGTGCGCGAAACATCCGGGCCGGCAGGCAGCGACGACCGCGGCGCCGTCAGATAGACCACCGCGAGAACCCCGACCAGCAAGGCAGCCAGACCAAAACCTGCGAGAAGATAGCGCCATATCGATGCCAAACCGTTTCCTCTTCTGCAGACAACGCTCTGCCGGACGGATCGCATCCCGCCAGCTGTGGGAAAACGCCATGGCGGAAAAAACCCTGCTTGCCAAGCATGGCGCTGCCGGTGGCAAAAAGCTACAGCAGCGAGATCACTGGAGGATTGCAGATGGCGGGAAACGGCGTCGCCTCGATCGGCGAATGCATGCTCGAACTGTCGGGTCAGACGGGACCAAACTGGCGCATGGGCTTTGCCGGTGATACGTTCAACACGCTTTGGGCACTGCACGCGTTGAGCACTGGGCGGCCCGCAACCTATGTCTCGGCCTTCGGCGACGATCCGTTTTCCCAAGGCCAGATCGGCTTCTTCGCGGAAAACGGCATCGGCATCGGCTCCAGCCCCATCATAGCGGGGGCGCGACCGGGTCTCTATGCCATCACGCTCACCGGCGCCGAGCGTTCCTTCACGTACTGGCGTTCCGACGCCGCTGCCCGGCAGCTTGCCTCGGATCCTGCAGCACTATCGAAAAACCTGGAAAATCAGGCCTTTGTCTATTTCAGCGGCATCACTTTGGCAATTCTGAGCGAGGCCGCGCGCACCACATTGCTGGCGGCTGTCGCCAAGGCGCGGGCAGCCGGCTCGACTGTCGCGTTCGATCCCAATTACCGGCCGCGGCTTTGGCGCAATCGCGAGGAGGCGCAGGCCGCGATCGCCGAAGCCCTTGTCGTCACCGACATCGCACTGCCGACCTTCCCCGACGAGCAGATGCTGTTTGGTGATAAAACACCGCGGGCGACGGCCGAGCGGCTCGGGCAACTCGTCGGTGAGGTCGTCGTCAAGAATGGCGAAGCGCCGGCACTGATTGCCCAAGGAGAAACGCTGTGCGAGGTCCCGGCGATCCATGTCGCCGACCCCGTCGATACGACCGGCGCAGGCGACTCGTTCAACGGCGGTTATCTTGCAGCTCGTCTTGCCGGCCATGAGGCGCTGGAAGCCGCACGCCGTGCCCATCGCGTCGCCGCCGCCGTGGTGCAGGTGCGCGGCGCGCTGGCGCCGTTCGAGACGCTGCGAAACGCTTTCGAAGGCTAAGGTCCGGTGAAGATTCAGGTCAGGCCGAGCCGAAAACAGCAGGTTCCGAGAACCGGAGCGGAGCGTACTTTTGGGTATGTGAGCACCGGAAGCGCAGGAAACTGCTGTCTGCAGGCCGGTCTCACCTGAATATCGGCGGACCTTAAGGCAGGCGGAAGCGATACTCCGTCACATGATGGTAGATCGCGCCCGGCCACAAGGTTGCCTGCGGGAAATAGGGCCGGTTCGGCGCATCCGGCCATACCTGCGGCTCCAGGCAGAAACCGCAAAAGGCCTTGTAGTTGCGGCCTTCGAGTCCGGTACGCGGCGTCACGTACTGGCCGGTATAGAGCTGAACGCCGGGCTCGGTGGTCCAGACTTCCATCTCGACACCGGAACTGGCGCCTTGCGTCCATGCCGCCTGCTTGAGTGGTCCACGTGACGCGGCAAGGCAAAAATTCTGGTCGTAGGACAGTTGCTCGCCCTCGGTCTCCATGCGCAACGGCCGCGCTTGGCGGAAATCGAACGGCGTGCCGTCAACCGGCTTGACCACCCCGGTCGGGATCATGTCGCCATCGACTGGCAGATAGGCACCGGCATTCAGCATCATCCTGTGGTCGAGAATGTCGCCGGCACCGCCATCATCCAGGTTGAAATAGGAATGCTGGGTGAGATTGCACAGCGTCGGCTCCTCGCAGGTGGCGGTCAGCTCGACACTGAGCGTGCCCGGGATCTTCAGCCGATAGGTGCAGGTGACGTCGAGCGCGCCGGGAAAGCCCATCGAGCCATCGGGATCATGCAGCGTCAGGGTGACGAAATCCCTGCCATGCAGTGAAACCGTCCACGGCCTGTGGGAATAGCCCTGCGAGCCGCCATGCAACGTATGTTTCCCGAGGAAATTTTGCTCGGTCTGATAGCGACTGCCGGCGATGGTGAAACGGCCATCGCGGATGCGGTTGGCATAGCGGCCGACGACGGCGCCGAAGAAGGCCGTATCGGTCTCATAGGATCCCAGATTGTCATAGCCGAGCACCAACGGCGCATCGTGCCCGGTTAGGCGCAGATCCTGGATGATCGCTCCCAGGCCAAGGATGTTGGCAGTGATGCCGCCGCCCCTGATCGTGAAGCGACGCACCGCCTCGCCTGCCTGCGTCGTACCGAAAACCTCGCCGTCCTTCATCGCCATGCCCGCAAATGCCAGTTGATCCAGTCGGCTGGTTTCCCGCACAAAACGGGCAGGCCATCGGCCTCCCCATCTCAGGAATAGATTATCAGAGGCCGAGGCCGCCAATGCAGACATATTTGGTATCGAGATAATCCTCGATGCCCTGATGTCCGCCTTCCTTGCCGAGGCCGGATTCCTTGACGCCGCCGAACGGAGCTTCCGGTGTGGTGATAAGGCCTTCATTGACGCCGACCATGCCGTATTTCAGTCCTTCCATGACGCGGAAGGCGCGGCCGAGATCGCCGGTGTAGAAATAGCAGGCAAGGCCGAATTCTGTGTCGTTGGCGAGAGCGATAGCTTCCTCTTCGGTCTCGAACTTGAACACCGGTGCGACCGGGCCAAAGATCTCTTCCTTCATGAAGCGCATCTTGGGTGTCGCGTTGGCGATGACCGTCGGCTGGAAGAAGGAACCGCCGAGCGCATGCCGTTTGCCGCCGGCGACGACCTTGCCGCCCTTGGAAGTCGCGTCGGCGATCAGTTCCTCGACCTTCTCGACCGCCTTCTCGTCGATCAGCGGTCCCTGCTGCACGCCGTCCTCGAGGCCGGAACCGACCTTCAGCCCGTTGCTGGCGGCGGCGAGCTTCTCGACGAACTTGTCATAGACACCAGCCTGAACCAGGAAACGGTTGGTGCAAACGCAGGTCTGACCGGAATTGCGATACTTGGCGGTGATCGCACCGGCGACGGCACGCTCGAGGTCGGCGTCGTCGAAGACGATGAACGGCGCGTTGCCGCCCAGCTCCATCGACACCTTCTTGACGGTGACCGACGACTTCTGAATGAGAAGCTTTCCGACCTCGGTCGAGCCGGTGAAGGTGATCTTCGACACCAGCGGATTTGCGCAGATCTCGTCGCCGATCTCGCTGGCCGAGCCGGTCAGGATGTTGATGACGCCCTTCGGGAAACCGACTTCCTCGGCGAGCGCGCCCCAGGCAAGACCCGAGTAAGGCGTCTGCGAGGCGGGCTTTACCACCGCGGTGCAGCCGGCGGCGAGCGCCGGGCCGAGCTTGCGGGCCAGCATAGAGGACGGAAAATTCCACGGCGTGATAGCGGCGATGACGCCGACCGGCTCCTTGGTCACCAGGATGCGGCGGTCCGCCCACGGCGATGGTACCACGTCGCCGTAGGTGCGGCGACCTTCCTCGGCGAACCACAGGACATAGGACGCGGCCGAGCCGATCTCGCCCTTCGATTCGAACAGCGACTTTCCCTGCTCGATGGTCAGCAGCTCGGCCAGCACGTCCTGGTTGTCCATCATCGCATCGTGCAACTTGCGCAGCAGCTTCGAGCGCTCGAGCGCAGTCGTCTTCCGCCAGCTCTTGAAAGCTTCTGCGGCGGCTTCGATGGCGCGGCGGGTCTCGGCCTTGCCCGACTTCGGTACAGTGCCGATCTTGAGGCCGGTGGCCGGATTGTTGACGTCGACCGTCTGGCCGCTGTCGGCCTGCACCCATTCGCCGTTGATGAGATTGGCCTGCCGCATGAAATGGCTGGTTTTCTGAAGCATGGTCTATCCTCCGTTCGGCACTGACGGCCGGTCTGTGAAGTCTTCGGTGAGCGCGCGCCATGGACTGAAGCCCGCACGCCGGAGCCATTGCTCTTTACCTAGGGCAAGGCCCGCAAGCAATCGCTACATGGCATATAGGGGTTGGGCCAGTCGGGGGCGAGAGCAGGCTCGCTTATGAGATGCCGATCGCAAGCGGGCATCGCCCGAAAATCGGCACACATCGTATCAGAACACGTGGAGCACCACCGTCAGCCAGAAAGCGGTGGTGATGGCGGCGCAGGCGGTCGCGATGGTCATCTGGTTCGACGCCAATGCCTGGCCCGTGTTGAACTGCACCGCGATCAGATAGGAATTGACGCCGGATGGCATCGCGGCAACCATCACCGCCACCTTGGCCGTCAAGGGCGGCAGGCCGAGCAGCCAGACGAAGGCGAGGACCAGCGCCGGCATCAGGAACAGCTTCAACGCCGAAAGCACCAGCGCCGGCCTGATATTGCCCGAAATGCCGAAGCGGCGCAGGCTGAGCCCCATGGCGAACAACGCCACCGGCGCCGCCGTACCGGCCAATGCATCGACCAGGCGCATGGCGACATCAGGCAGCGGCGCACCTGTGATGCGCCATGCAAGTCCTGCCAGAATGCCGATGATCAACGGATTCATGAAAAGCCGCTTGAGGAAGCTATGGATAACCCGCAACGGATGCACCGGTTCGCCGCTGGCGCGGCCGAAGGCTTCGAACAAGACGATCGAGGCCATCAGCATGATCGGCAGATGCACTGACACCAGCAACGACAATACCTCGAAACCATCCGCTCCGAATATGCCGAGGATAAAGGGAGCGCCGAGCAGCACGATATTGGAAAAGGCCGATGAAACTCCGCCGACGACCCCGGCGCGTGCATCTCGCCCGAATATCCGCGTGGTGACGAGATGGCCGGCGGCCCAGGTGATTGCCACGGCCGCGAAATAGGCGCCCCACAGCGACCAAGGTGCCACTCCGTGGAAATCCGCGTTCACCATGGTCTGGAACAACAGCAGCGGCATCGCTACGCTCACCGCGAAATCGGCTATGCCCTCGCCGCTCGCCGGCTTCAAATAGCCGGTAAACCCGGCGAGATAGCCGAGCGCGACAAGACTGAAGACGAAAAGGACGGTTTCGGTGAGCGGAGACATTTTTCAGGGATAGGCGAGCCACGGCGGCGGCGCAATCGCGCCCGAATTTGATCATCGTCGGCTGGCAGGCTTATAGAGGGTTTGAAGCATCGGGCGGATGAAACGACAAATGGCCTTTGTCGGCACTTGGAACGGCAATCTTGTCCGACGGTTGGCAGCTCTCGTCGCCGTGCTGCTTTGCCTCGGCGTTGGTATGGCCCGCGCCGCCGAAACCAAAAACCTCAAGGGCGTGGCGCTGATCATCGGCCAGTCGAAATACGAGCACATCGCCCCCCTCCCCAACCCGGCCAATGACGCCCGCGACATGGCCAAGATGCTGACTGATCTCGGCTTCGACGCCCGCAGCGTCACCGATCGCGACGCCGCCAAGCTGAAGCGCGACCTGGAGCGTTTCACGGAAGATGCCGAAGGTGCAGATGTCGCCTTCATCTATTATTCCGGTCACGGCATCGAGGCCGGCGGCGAGAACTATCTGGTTCCGGTCGATGCCGACGTGTCGTCACTCAGAGATGCCGACCAGGCACTGGTGCCGATATCCGCCGTCATGGACGCGCTGAAAACGACCGTACCGGTGACGATCATGCTGCTCGATGCATGCCGCACTAACCCCTTTCCCGCGGGCGCCGTGGTGCGGCGCGCGCCGACCGCCTCCGCCTCGCCCATCGGCGCCGGCGGGCTGGATCCGGTGCGCGGCGCCAAGGCGCTCGGCAATGCGCCGGCGACGGACGCAAGCCTGGGCACGGTGGTCGGCTTTGCCGCCGAGCCGGGCCGCCCGGCGCTCGATGGCGCCGCCGGCGAAAACAGTCCCTACGCGGCCGCCCTGCTGCGCCACCTCGCGGCGATGAAGGGCACCGAGTTCGGCTCGGTGATGCGCATGGTGACCGAGGAGGTCTATCTCGACACCAAGGCAAAGCAGCGCCCCTGGGTCAATGAAAGCCTGCGCCGGCTACTCTATTTCGGCGTCGCACCAGCGGAACCGACCGGCGACGACGGGCTGATCACCGGCGAACGGCGCCAGCTGCTGTTGACGATTTCCGAGCTGCCCGACCCGAAACGGGCACAGGTGGAACTGGCCTCGCTGCAGGAAGGCGTGCCGCTCGACGCGCTCTATGGCGTCCTGAAGGCGCTAGGCACGGAAAAAATCCCCGAAGATCCGACCGACCTGCAAAAGGTGCTCGACGCCCAGGCCGAGCGCCTGAAGAAGATGATGTCCGAGCGCGCCGCGCTGCGCACCGACGATCCGGAGATCAAACGGCTGGTCGCCTCCGCCGACAAGGCGATCGGCCAGGGCGCCATCGTGACGGCGCGGAAATTCCTCGACGACGCCGTCGGCCGGGTCGAGCAGACCAACGATGCGGTTGATGAAGCCGAGGATCTCGTCAAGCAGAAGCGTCTTGCCGATGCCGCGATCTACGCCAGGCGCGCCGGCGCCTCGGCACTTGTCTTCGACTACAAATCCGCCGCCGGCGACTATGCCAAGGCGTTTTCGCTGGCGGAAAAATGGGACGACAAGCTGCGCTGGAACTACAAGAACCAGGAGGCCGAGGCGCTCAGCGCTTACGGCTACGCCACCGGTGACCTCGATGCGCTGCAGCACTCCATCGAGTCCTATCGCGTCATCCTGAACTTCATCCCCAATGGCGAACAGAATCGCGACTGGGCGATCACCCGCAACAACATGGCGGTGGTGCTGCAGAACATCGGCGAGCGCGAGACGGAGACCGCGCGCCTTGAAGAGGCAGCACGGATCTTTCGCGATTCCCTTGTCGTGTTCGAGCGCGAGAAGGACGACCTCAACTGGGCCGCCGCGCAGAACAATCTGGCCAATGTGCTGTTGAAGATCGGCGAACGCGAGAGCGACCCGAAGCGCCTGAATGAAGCGGTGGTGGCGATGCGCGCCACACTCGAGAAGCGCCCGCGCGACAAGGTGCCGCTCGACTGGGCGGCTTCGCAAAACAATCTCGGTCTGGCGCTCTATGCGCTTTCCGAACGCGAACCCACTAGCGAGCATCTGATGCAAGCCGAAGCCGCCTACCGGCTGGCGCTCGAGGAATACACCCGCAAAAAAGCGCCGGTGGAATGGGCGATGGTCGAGAACAATCTCGGCAACACGCTGGTGTCGCTCGGCATTCAGCTCAACGCCAAGGAGAAGATCAACAAGGCGGCCGATGCATTCCGTGCCGCGCTCGAGGTGCGAACCCGCGAAACCTTCCCGGTCTCGTGGGCAACCAGCCGGCTGAATCTCGGCAACGCACTGAGCGGTGTCGCCCGCTTCGATATGGGAACCGGCGCGCTCGAAGAGGCAGCGGCGGCCTATGACGATGCTCTGACGGTGTTTACTCGGCAGCGTTTCCCGATGGACTGGGCGTCGGCGCAGAACAATCTCGGCTCGATCTACCAGACGCTTGGCCAGCGCACCCGCGACGCGGCCAAGCTCGAGCAATCGGTGAGCGCCTTCCGGGCCGCGCGGCACGTCTATGTCAGGCGAAAATTCCCCCTCGACTGGGCGATGAGCCACTACAATCTCGGCAACACGCTGCAGCTTCTCGGCGGCGTCACGGACAAGCCCGAACATTACGGCGAGGCCATCGCCGCCTATCGCGATGCGTTGCGCGAGTACAAGCGCGAGACAAACCCGCGGCAATGGGCGCTGAGTGAGGCCGGTCTCGGGTCGGCGCTGCACTGGCTGAGCATGAGCGATGCCAATCCCAAAACCCTGCAGGATTCCATCGCGGCCCGGCGGGCAGCGCTTGAGGTGCTGACTATCGAAGCCGCCCCCATCGATTGGGCCAACGCCCAGAACGGCATAGGCATGAGTCTGCTCAACCTCGGCAATCTCGAACGCACGGACAAATACCTCAATGACGCGGAGGCAGCCTTCACGGCGACGCTGAAGGTATTCACCCGCGAGAGTCAGCCCTTGCAGTGGGCGTTCGAACAGAACAACCTCGGCGACGTCCATTGGAACCACGCCAGTTACGGCGCGGGTAAGCTGGAATATCTGAAAGCCATCGAATTCTTCGAGAACGCCAAGCGGGGGTTTACCGAAGCCGGCTACACGATGCCCATTTCGTTGACCGACCAGAAAATCAATCTGGCGAAGAAGCAGATGGCCAAGAAGTAGGGCTTCGCCCGACCGCGCCTTGTCTTTCGGCTGGCTTTACGTCCCTATATGTCCGGTCACCGGAACCCATTGCCGGGAACCGGAGAAGGATAGCCTATGATTCGATTTGTGCTGGCTTTGCTTCTGCTGGCCATCCCGGCCGCAGCCCACGCCACGGACGCCGGCTGGGCACTATTACGCGATGGCGGCCATGTCGTACTACTGCGTCATGCCATGGTCACCGGCACCACCGATCCGGTCAATTTCGACATCGACAGCTGTGCCACCCAGGTCAACCTGTCCGCACGCGGCAAGCAGCAGGCGAGCAAGATCGGCGCCTTGTTCGCCGCTCGTGCAGCTCCTATCGAGCGCGTGCTGTCCAGCCGCTACTGCCGCTGCGTGGACACCGCCCGCATTGCTTTCGAGGCCGAACCGAAGCTGTTTGCACCGCTCGATCTCCTGAAGGGCGACGCGGCGCAAAAAGCCTCTCAGATCGCAGCGATCCTGAAGGAGATCCGCGCCTATTCCGGCTCCGACAATCTGGTCATGGTCACCCATCTGGAAAATATCCAGGCACTGACCGGCGTTTCGCCCCGAGAAGGCGAGGCCGTGGTCGTCGAACCGCAGGACGATGGCCTGCGCGTACTCGGCCGGGTCACCTTTTAGGCACTGCACTCCATCACGGATGGTTTGAAGCAGTGTTGCCGAAATGCCACCATTGAAAGACGCCGCAAATCAGCCGCGACAATCCCGCTTGCGACAACCCGTCGCAGGGGCTATAGGCGCGCTCCCGGTCACGAGAACTGGAGTGAGCACAACGGTTGGAGCTTTCGTCTCCGCCCGTGCAGGCGGCTTTGCCGCCCTGTATACGGCGCCGCTTTGGGGATTGGGATCGCGGATGTAGCTCAGCGGGAGAGCGCCGGATTTGGGTCCGGAGGTCGGGGGTTCAATTCCCTTCATCTGCACCACGGATAGCTCAGTTGGGTAGAGCATCAGATCGAGAATCTGACTGTCGAAGGTTCGATTCCTTCTCCATTGGCTTCCAAGCCATTCGAAAACGGTCCGGGGACTGGAATGCGAAAGACTGGACGGATGGCCCAGGCCCTCGGGCACGGATTATCCCGAGAGTCTTCCGCCATCGGCTCGCGGCCAGGCCCGCGGTGACGATCAAGGCGCAGTGTCGCCGGCAAGGGAGGCCAAGGCCTCCGGCGCTCGCTTCGCTGCCTCGCGATCCGCTCCCGCAGGCCCGCCGAGGATTGATGCCACCAGTCCCCGGATCATTCGTGCCCGGACGATGACGCAAGACGATGTGAAACGAGAAACGAAGGGAAGATCGACGCATGACTTGACGCCTCGCATGGGGCCATGCCCGACAGGAGTAAGACAATGACTGTTCTCGACAAGGTTCTTGGACGCGAGCGCGTCCTCGTAAGGGAAAACGAACGTGCCCTCACCCTGCACAAGGGTGAGATCAAGGCTGTCCTGTTGCCGGGCGAGCATTGGCTCGCCAACCGGCGCGGCAGCCTCGAAGTGTCCCGGCACGATCTGAAGAACCCGGAATTCGTTTCGGCATACGAGAAGGCGTTGTTCGACAAGCTCCCGGATGTGGCCGCGCGTCATTTCACCGTCGTTCGCACCGGGCGCACGGACGTCGCAATCATCGAGCGTGACGGCAATTTGCACGCTGTGCTGGCGCCGGACCGCAAGCTGGTGCTGTGGACGGATGCCGGTCCGTGGAAGGTGACGCTGATCGACACATCGGCCGATCTCGCCATCGATGCGGCGGTCATGCGCCGGCTCGGCCAGGCCCGGAAGGCGGAATTGATGTCCGTCCATCCGGTCGTCGACGGTCAGGCCGGACTGCTATTCATCGACGGTGTCCTGGTCAGGACGTTGACGGCGGGCGTGCATGGCTTCTGGAACGTCGGACGCATGGCGCAGATCAAGGTCGTCGACCTCAAGCGCCAGTCGCTCGATGTTGCCGGGCAGGAAGTGCTGACCAAGGATCGCGTGACGATCCGCGTCAACATCGCTGCCGAGTACCGGGTCGTCGATCCGGTCAAGGCGGTGAGCGCTGTGAAGGACTTCTCCGAAGCCCTCTACCGCGCCCTGCAGTACGCCTTCCGCAAGACGCTTGGCGCGCTGACGCTCGACCAGATCCTTGAAAAGAAGGTGACGATCGACGAGGAGGCGGCGGCCAAGGTTCGCGCCGATATGGCCGAGATCGGAGTGGAGGTCAGCGATATCGCCCTCAAGGATGTTATTCTGCCGGGCGAGATGCGCGAGATCCTCAACCAGGTGGTGTCGGCCGAAAAGCAGGCCGAGGCCAACATCATCCGTCGCCGCGAGGAGACGAACGCCACGCGTTCGCTGCTCAACACGGCCAGGGTGATGGCGGAAAATCCGGTAATGCTGCGGCTGAAGGAGCTCGAGGCTCTGGAAACCATCGCCGGCAAGGTCGAGCGGCTGACCGTCCACAACGGCACGGGCGGACTGCTCAACGACCTGGTCAAGCTCCGCGACAGCTGATGCATGCCGCCCAAGACTGGTTCCAGCTTGGGAAAGCGACCTGCATCGAAACAAAGACTGACGTTACGTCAGGGGAAGGGCTGCCGGTCAGCCGGCGGCCCTTCTTGCCTTTGCAAAGCGGGTTCCCATCTGCGCCCGGCGTGTGAGGCCTTTTCCTGCCGGGAAAAACCGATTAGACAGCGCCGAAACTAGATGCGGACAGATTCCGCCCGCAACCGAAGGAAAAGCCCTTGTCCAGCACGTTCGACAAAGTCGCCAAGATCATTGCCGACACCAGCGAGATCGATCTCGACACCATCACCCCGGAGAGCCACACGATCGACGATCTCGGCATCGACAGCCTCGATTTCCTCGATATCGTCTTCGCCATCGACAAGGAATTCGGCATCAAGGTGCCGCTTGAAAAGTGGACCCAGGAGGTCAATGACGGCAAGGCTTCGACCGACGATTACTTCGTCATGAAGAACTTGTGCGCCAAGATCGACGCACTGGTCGCCGCCAAAACCGCCTGACGTCAGTTGAGCGCGCGACCTTGACGCGCTCTGCCGCCTGACCCACAAAGCCGCCCATGAGCAGCCCCCGCGACGTCATCATCACTGGTATCGGCCTGGTCTCCTCCTTGGGGGAAGGTCCGGACGCCCATTGGCAGAAGCTCGCGCAGCCGGGCCTGGAACCGGTGCTCGAAACCGCGCGCTTTTCGCCCTACACTATCCATCCTTTGCCGGAGATTGACTGGAACCTGCAGATCGCCAAGCGTGGCGACCAGCGCCAGATGGAAACCTGGCAGAGGCTTGGCACCTATGCCGCGGGACTTGCACTGGACGACGCCGGCATCAAGGGCAATGACGAACTCTGCACAACCATGGACATGGTCGTCGCCGCCGGTGGCGGCGAGCGCGACGAGGCGGTCGATGCTGCCATTCTCGCCGCTTCGGAAAGCCGCAACGACCGCGACGTGCTGCTCAACGAGAAGCTGACCACCGAATTGCGGCCTACTTTGTTCCTGGCCCAACTCTCCAACCTGCTCGCCGGCAACATCTCCATCGTCCACAAGGTGACGGGATCGTCCAGAACTTTCATGGGTGAGGAAGGTGCCGGCGTCGCCGCCGTCGAGACCGCCGCCGCACGCATCCGTTCCGGCCAGTCGACGCACATCCTGGTCGGCGGCGCCTTCCAGACCGAACATTCCGACATGCTGCTGGGCTATGAGCTTGCCGGCTATTTGCATCGCGGCCCGTGGAAACCCGTCTGGCAAAGACAGGGTGGCGAGGGCGGCGGCGTCGTGACCGGGTCTGGCGGCGCTTTCCTGGTGCTGGAGCAGCGCGAACACGCGATAAGCCGTGGGCGCAAAATCTATGCCGAGCTCGGGCCGGTGGTCTCCGGCCGCGCCAGGCGGCAGCGAGGAGAACTCGATATGGCGATCGCCGCGCTGCTCAAGCAGGCTGTATTGCCGAACGGCAAATTGCTGGCCCTGTCGGGCGCATCGGGCGCCCATGCCGCGACATCAGCCGAGAAAGCAGCACTCGATGCCAATCCGGCGATATCAGCGCGCGGTTTCTCGACGCTGACCGGACACATGAAGGAAGCACAGTTTCCCTTCGCCGTAGCGCTGGCGGCTCTCGCTGTCCACCGCAGGGCCGCCTATCCTGTTTTTGATGCCGCAGCCGAGAAGCCGTTCGAAGGCGTTCCCGCAACTGTCCTTGCAACGGCGGTCGGCTATCACCAATTCGAGGGCATGGCGCTGGTCAACACCGCCTGAGACGGCGCTCCGCAATCCATGCTGCAACGATAAGAAGTCGAGAACTCCCGGATGGCCAATCTGAACGATCACATGGGCAGGCCGATTGTCGCCGTCACCGGCATCGGCGTGGTGACCTCGCTTGGTGTCGGCAAGACAGACAATTGGGCGGCGTTGACCTCGGGAAAGTCAGGCATCCACCCGATCACGCGCTTTCCGATCGATCAACTGAACACCCGCATCTCCGGCATGGTCGATTTCCTGCCGTCGAGTTCGCAGGGCGCCAGCCCCCTCACATACGAGTTGGCCGAGCTTGCGGGCCTTGAAGCGGTGGCCGAAGCCGGTCTTGATTCCAGCGATTTCGGCGGACCGCTCTTCCTCGCCTCGCCACCGGTCGAACTCGATTGGGCCGAGCGCTTCTCGCTCTACAATTCCGGCAAGGACAAAGATGACACCGCCGCCGAAAAACTGCTTCGGGTGGCGCGCAGCTTGAAAGAGCTGGATATCTTCGAGACGACTCAGTTCGGTTCGATTGCCGACCGCCTTGCCGAACGCCTCGGCACACGCGGCCTGCCGATCACCCTGTCGACGGCTTGCGCTTCGGGTGCCACCGCGATTCAGCTCGGTGTCGAGGCGATTAGACGCGGCGAATGCGACCGCGCGCTGTCGATC
Organism: Mesorhizobium sp. M0047; assembly: GCF_040323315.1. Taxonomy (NCBI): domain Bacteria; kingdom Pseudomonadati; phylum Pseudomonadota; class Alphaproteobacteria; order Hyphomicrobiales; family Phyllobacteriaceae; genus Mesorhizobium; species Mesorhizobium sp. M0047. Next base: position 69,463 of record NZ_JAMYUW010000020.1, read on the forward strand.
GGCGCCGACGGTTCGGCCACCGCCGAGGCGCTGATCCGTTTCTCATTGCTGTCGGCGCTCTCCACCCACAACGACATTCCCGAAAAGGCGTCGAAGCCTTTCTCCAAGGATCGCGACGGCTTCGTACTGGCCGAGGGATCCGGGGCGCTGGTGTTGGAATCGCTCGAAGCGGCATTGTCTCGCGGCGCGACCATTCTCGGTATCCTGGGCGGTTGCGGCGAGAAGGCTGACGACTTCCACCGCACCCGTTCGAAGCCCGACGCTTCGCCGGCCATCGCCGCGGTTCGCACTGCCCTCGCCGATGCCGGCCTGAGGGAAGCCGAGATCGACTATGTCAACGCCCATGGCACGTCGACACCAGAAAACGACAAGATGGAACACCTGGCGCTGTCGACGGTGTTCGGCGAGCGGATCGGCTCGATGCCGGTCTCGTCGAACAAGTCGATGATCGGCCACACATTGTCGGCAGCGGGCGCCGTCGAGGCGGCGTTCTCGCTGATGACGATGCGCGAAAGCGTCATTCCGCCAACCATCAACTACGACAATCCCGATCCCGCGATCGTGCTCGACGTGGTGCCGAACAAGAAGCGCAATGCCGAGGTACGCACGGTTCTGTCGAACTCCTTCGGCTTCGGCGGCCAGAACACTTGCCTTGTCATGGCGCGGGAACCGGTCTAAGCGACCTTTTTCAGCCAGACTGAACCGACAGGCCCCATGCGCGCATTGCAACTTATCGAGGACCGCCGTCTTGAAACGGTGGACCTGCCGCCTCCCCCACCGCCGGCACTCGGCGAAGTCACGCTGCGCATCAAGGCGGTGGCGCTGAACCACATCGACGTCTGGGGCTGGCGCGGCATGGCCTTCGCCAAGCGCAAGCTTCCCCTGGTCGTCGGCGCGGAAGCTTCGGGCGAGGTCGAAGCGGTCGGCCCCGGTGTTTCCAGCCTGCTGCCCGGACAATTGGTGTCGATCTATGGTGCCCGCACCTGCGGGCTTTGCCGAGCCTGCCGCGAAGGCCTAGACAATCTTTGCGAGCATGTTTCGGGTGTTCACGGTTTCCATCTCGACGGCTTCGCGCAGGAGAAAATCAACCTGCCGGCTCGCCTGCTGGTTCCTGCGCCACCCGGCGTGACCGACGTCGGTGCCGCGGTGGCGCCCGTCACCTTCGGTACCGTCGAGCACATGCTGTTCGACAATGCCAGGCTGCAACCCGGCGAGACCATTCTCATCCATGCCGGCGGATCCGGCATCGGCTCGGCGGCTATCCAGCTGGCAAAGCGGATGGGCTGCACCGTTATCACCACGGTCGGTTCGAACGACAAGATCGACAAGGCCAAGGCGCTCGGCGCCGACCATGTCATCAACTACCGTGACGACCGTTTCGAGGGCGTCGTGCGTAAGCTGACCAAAAAGAAAGGCGTCGATGTCGTCTTCGAACATGTCGGCGCCGATACTTTTGCCGCTTCGATGCTGTGCCTGAAGCGTGGCGGCCGCCTTGTGACCTGCGGTTCGACCTCCGGCGTATCGACGCAAATCAATCTGATGCAACTTTTCCAGCAGCAACTGAAACTGCTCGGTTCCTTCGGCTGCCGCATGGAGAACATGGCCAACGCCATGCAGAAAATGGCGGCGGGACAGGTCGCACCGGTAATCGACACCGAGGTCGACTTCGACGGTATCGATGCCGCCCTGAAGCGCATGGAAGGCCGCGACGTGTTCGGTAAGATCATCCTGCGCGTCGGCTAGAGCCTTGACCTCTGTGTTCAAGAAGTTTCGCCGAGATCTCAAATTTCGCTATGGCAGGCAGTTGCGCCAGTTCAACTACTGGCTGGTTGCGCGCGCGGCGATGTTGATCATCTCGATCCTGCGTCTGCTGCCGGCCGATAGTGCGCTGAATTTCGCCGACCGCGTCGCACGCCGCGTCGGCCCCTGGGTGGGACGCCATCAGGTCGCCGTCGACAATCTGCGCAAGGCCTATCCGGAAAAGGGCGAAGCCGAAATCCAGGCGATCGCCTCCGACATGTGGGGCAACATGGCTCGTCTTGCCGCCGAATACATCTTTCTCGACGCCCTGTTCGATTACGATCCTGCGGCCAGCAAGCCCGGCCGCGTCGAGGTCAAGGGAACAGAGCATTTCGTCGAGATCGCAGGTGAACGGAAGCCGCATATCGTCTTCACCGGCCATCTCGGCAATTTCGAGTTGCTGCCGGTGGCGGCGGCGACCTTCGGCATGAACATCACGGCGCTGTTTCGGCCGCCCAACAATCCCTATCTCGCCGACTACATCCTCTCAACGCGCCGCTCGACCATGGGCTCATTGCTGCCGTCGATGGCCGGCGCCTCGTTCGCACTGGCAGGGGTCCTGGAGAATGGCGGCAACATCGGCATCCTTGTCGATCAGAAATTCTCCAACGGCCTGGATACGACATTCTTCGGCCGCCCCTGCCAAAGCAATCGGGTGCTAGCCACTCTTGCCCGTCACTACGACTGCGACGTCTATCCGGCGCGCTGCGTCAGGCTGCCAGGCAACCGCTTCCGGCTCGAGATCGAGGACAAGTTGACATTGCCGCGCACCGCTGACGGAAGCGTCGATGTCCGCTCCACCACCCAGTATCTCAACGACGTGGTCGAACGCTGGGTACGCGAAGATCCCGGCCAATGGATGTGGTTCCACAAAAGGTGGGAGATCGGCGGCGGTCGGCGAAAGCGCCGGCCGAAGCCTGATCCGGCCGCAAACGCTTAAGCCGAGCCGCTGGCGAGGAGGTTAGTCCTACACAGCAGATTATGCCCACCTCAGCGAACCTGAATCGCTTCAGTTGGTGACGACAATCCGCGTGTTGCCGAAACCCACTTCCCGCACCATCGAATAAAAGGTTGCGGCATTGGCCGTGTGCAGCCGCACGCAGCCGTGCGACGCCGGCCGACCGAGTTGCCTGACGGCACCGGTCCCGTGGATGGCATAGCCGCCATGGAAGAAGACGGAGTATGGCATCGGCGACATATGGTATTTGCGCGAATACCACATCCGTGCCGTACGCTGCGGCTTATAGCTGCCGCGCGGCGTGAAATAACCGGGACGCGCGGTGGACACGCTCCACCGGTAAACCGACAGGCCATATCTGACCGTCATCGTCTGCGACGACACGTCTATGTTTGCAACGAGGCTGGCTGCCCAGCCCTGCCCCGAAGCACCGAACAGCATCGCGACAAAAATGGCCGCCATGAGAACTGTCTTTTTCATGCGATCAAACCCCTTTGATTGCCCCTTACTTGCCTGCCATCACGTTGTTTTCACCTTTTTAATGGCAGGTGAACCGGGTAACACACACTCCTTGACCAATTCGCCAATCCAAAGCAGCCAATTTGAACGATTTCCCGCAATAGTTGCCGCAACGACACGCCGCTCGGGCTTGGTCACCGGTGGGCTTGCAAAATCAAGACGATCGTTGCTCAACTCTGCGCATGAACGAGCGACTCCTCCAGGCAATCGATATCAGGCGCGACGATGTCGTCGCGCTGACCGCCGATCTGATCCGTTTTCCGACCATCAACCCGCCCGGCGATGCCTACCGGCCATGCGCCGAATATCTCGGCGCGCGGCTGAAGAAGAGCGGTTTCGAGACCGAATTCATTCGCGCCGAAGGCACGCCCGGCGACACCGACCGCTACCCGCGCGTCAATGTCGTTGCCCGTTTCGACGGAAGGTCGCCCGGTGCCTGCGTCCACTTCAACTCGCACATCGATGTGGTCGAAGCCGGCGACGGCTGGACGGTCGATCCCTTTGCCGGTGTCGTCAGGGACGGCAAGGTCTATGGTCGCGGCGCCTGCGATATGAAGGGCGGCCTGGCCGCTTCGATCATCGCCGCCGAGGCCTTCCTGGAAGTCTTCCCCGACTTTCCCGGCGCTATCGAAATCTCCGGCACGGTCGACGAGGAGTCCGGTGGCTTCGGCGGCGTGGCCCATCTGGCCAGCCTCGGCTATTTCTCGAAACCCAGGGTCGACCACGTCATCATTCCCGAGCCGCTGAACAAGGACCGCATCTGTCTGGGTCATCGTGGCGTCTGGTGGGCGGAGATCGAGACCAAGGGCGAGATCGCGCACGGCTCCATGCCGTTCCTCGGCGACAATGCGGTGCGCCACATGGGTGCCGTGCTAAGGGCATTCGAGGACGAATTGTTCCCCGCACTCGACCGCAAGATGACGCGCATGCCGGTCGTGCCCGAAGGCGCAAAACGCTCGACCATGAACATCAATTCGATCCACGGCGGCCAGACCGAGGATTTCCGGCCAGGCCTGCCCTCGCCCAACGTGCCCGATTCCTGCCGGCTGACCATCGATCGTCGCTTCCTGCTCGAGGAAGATCTCGATACCGTCAAAGGTGAAGTGACCGGCATTCTCGAGCGCCTGAAGCGCGAGCGGAAAAAATTCGACTATGAAATCCGCGACCTGATGGAAGTGCTGCCGCTGATGACGGAGCGCGACGCGCCGGTGGTCAAGGCGGTGGCGCAAGGCATAATGGCGGTGTTCGACCGCGAACCCGACTACGTCATCTCGCCAGGCACCTACGACCAGAAGCACATTGCCCGTATCGGCCACATCTACGATTGCATCGCCTATGGTCCAGGCATTCTCGACCTTGCCCACCGGCCGGACGAATGGGTCGGGATATCGGACATGGTGGAAGCGGCCAAGGTGATGGCGATCGGGCTCAACGTGCTGTTGCGTGGCACAGCCACGGGATAAGGCGCGCACGCGACAAGCTTCGACCTGCCGATGAGGCCGCCAGGACAAAAACATTCCCGACGATGCCAACGGGCAGAACGAAACGCAATTTACTCCGCGGCGAAATCACGCTTCTATCGCCCGGGTTTGAGCACCTGTCTGAAACGCATGGGGAGTTGCACGATGAAATTGTGGAAAACCATCCTGGCCGCCGCAGTGCTGTCACTGGCCGCCAGCACCTCCGCGTTTGCCGCGCGAACCGACCTGGTCATCGGCATCGCGCTCGAACCACCGCATCTCGATCCGACCGCCGGGGCCGCCGCGGCGATCGACGAGGTGCTTTACGCCAACGTGTTCGAGGGCCTGACGCGCATCGGGCCGAATGGCGAGGTGCTGCCGGATCTGGCCGAAAGCTGGACCATTTCCGATGACGGCAAGGTCTACACCTTCAAGCTGCACACCGGCGTGAAATTCCACGACGGCACCGACTTCGATGCCAGTGACGTGAAATTCTCGCTCGACCGCGCCCGCGCCGACAATTCGGTCAATGCGCAAAAGGGCCTGTTCGCGGCCATCGACACGGTCGAAATCGTCGACCCCACAACGGTCAAGGTAACGCTCAAGAACCCGCAAGGCTCCTTCCTCTACAATATGGGCTGGGGCGACGCGGTGATCGTGGCGCCTGAGACAGCCGACACCAACAAGGAGAAGCCGATTGGCACCGGCCCGTTCAAATTCCAGAGCTGGGCCAAGGGATCCTCGATCACCCTGGTCAAATCGGACAATTACTGGGGCACGCCGGCGTCTCTCGACAAGGCTGAGTTCCGCATCGTTCCGGATGCCGCGGCCGCCGTGCCGGCGCTGCTCTCCGGCGATATCCAGGCCTTTCCCTTCTTTGATCCCGACAGCGTCGCGCAGGTCAAGGACGACCCGCGCTTCAAGGTGGTGATCGGCGCGACCGAAGGCGAAACCATCCTGTCGATCAACAACAAGAAGTCTCCCTTCGACAAATTGCAGGTGAGACAGGCGATCTCCTATGCGCTCGACCGCAAGGCGATCATCGACGGCGCCTCGGCCGGCCTCGGCGTGCCGATCGGCTCGCACATGTCGCCTGCCAACAAGGACTATGTCGACCTCACCGGCCGCTATCCGCATGATATCGCCAAGGCAAAGGAATTGCTGAAGGAAGCGGGGCTGGAGAACGGCTTCAAGGCGACGCTGAAATTGCCGCCGCCCGCCTATGCCAGGCTCGGCGGCGAGATCATCGCCTCCCAGCTTCGCGACGTCGGCATCGATCTGGAGATCATCCCGGTCGAATGGGCACAGTGGCTGGATCAGGTGTTCACCAAGAAGGACTACGACCTGACCATCGTCTCCCACACCGAACCCAACGACATCGATATCTATTCGCGCAAGGATTATTATTTCAACTACGACAATCCGGCCTTCGACAAGGTGATCGCCGATCTCGGCGTTACCTCCGACGAGGCCAAGCGCAAGGAATTGCTCGGGCAGGCACAGAAGATCCTGTCCGACGATGCCGTGGTCGGCTTCCTCTTCGAACTGCCCAAGGTCGGCGTCTGGGACGCCAAGCTGCAAGGCCTGTGGGAAAACGCACCCATCCAGGCCAATGATTTGACCAAGGTGAAGTGGAGCGAGTGAGGTTGCTGGCCAAAAGGCGACCCTTGCGTTCCTTCGCGCCCCCCTCTGCCCTGCCGGGCATCTCCCCCTCTAGGGGGGAGATTGCGCTCTCGCTGCTGCTTTCGCCAATCATCAACGCTGTATTTGTGCCACCGGCGCTGAAACTTCCAATCTCCCCCCTTGAGGGGGAGATGTCCGGCAGGACAGAGGGGGGCGCCGTAGAACGATACGGTAGCCCGATCTTTGAGGTAGACAACGCTGCGGTTCTTTCACCCCGATGACCGCCTATCTCCTAAAACGCCTTGCCATCGCCATCGCCACACTGATCCTGGCTTCCATGGTGGTATTCGCCGTGCTGGAGGTCCTGCCCGGCGATCCGGCACGGCTGATGCTGGGCTTGAACGCCAGCGCCGACCAGGTCGAACTGCTGCGCAACCAGATGGGCCTCAACGCACCAGTGGCCCTGCGCTATCTTCACTGGGCCGGCGGCCTGCTCAGTCTCGATTTCGGCCGCTCCTATACCTATTCGGTGCCGGTCATCGACCTGGTGCGCGAGCGGCTTGCCGTCTCGCTGCCGCTGGCGCTGATTGCGCTTGCGCTCTCCACCATGATCGCCATTCCCGTTGGCCTGTTTTCGGCCAGCCGGCATGGGCGCGTCGGTGACACGATTTCCATGGGCGCCGCACAGCTTGGCGTCGCCGTGCCCAATTTCTGGTTCGCCCTGATGCTGATCTATGTGTTCGCCGTCTGGCTGCGGCTGGTTCCGGCCGGCGGCTTTCCCGGCTGGAGTGCCGGCATCTGGCTGGCGCTGAAATCACTACTGCTGCCGGCGGTTGCACTTGCCTTGCCGCAAGCCGCGATCCTGGCGCGCGTCACCCGCTCGGCGCTGATCGAGGTGTTGAACGAGGATTATATCCGCACCGCCCGCGCCAAGGGCTTGCCCTATCGCGCCGTCCTGTGGCGGCACGCGCTGCGCAACGCGATGATCCCGGTGCTGACCATCCTGGGCCTGCAATTCGCCTTCCTGCTCGCCGGTACCATCATCATCGAGAATGTCTTTTACCTGCCCGGCCTCGGCCGGCTGGTGTTCCAGGCAATCACCCAGCGCGACCTGATCGTCGTCGAAAGCGTCGTCATGCTGCTGGTCGCCGCGGTCATCGCCGTCAACCTTCTCGTCGACCTTTCCTATGCGGTCGTCGATCCTCGCCTGAGAACCCGGCAATGACGCTGCACATTGACATTCCCGAAGAGACCTTCGGCACCATCCTGGCCAAGGCATTCAGGAATACCGCCTTCGTTGCCGGTTTCGTCATCACCGTGCTGATCCTGGCGATGGCCATCGTCTCCTATGCCTGGACGCCCTACGACGTCACGAAACTGTTGATCTCGGACAAGACGCAAGCACCCTCGCTGGCGCACTGGTTCGGCACCGACCATTTCGGTCGCGACATACTGTCGATGGTCATGGTCGGCGCCCGCAATTCGATTGCCGTGGCGCTGGTCGCTGTCGGCATCGGCATGGGGGTCGGCGTACCCCTCGGCGCCTTTGCCGCAGCACGCGGCGGCCTCGTCGACGAGGCGCTGATGCGGCTGAACGACCTCGTCTTCGCCTTCCCTGCGCTGCTGTCGGCGATCATGATCACCGCTATCTTCGGGCCCGGCGCCGTCAACGCCATCATCGCCATCGGCATCTTCAACATACCGGTCTTTGCCCGTGTCGCCCGGGCCGGCGCGCTGGCGATCTGGCCACGCGAGTTCATTCTTGCCGCGCGCGCCGCCGGCAAGAGCAGCACGCAGATATCCATCGAACATGTGCTGCCCAACATTGCCACGCTGCTCCTGGTGCAAGGCACCATCCAGTTCGCGCTGGGTATCCTGGCGGAGGCCGGGCTTTCCTATCTGGGCCTGGGCGCCCAGCCGCCAATGCCGAGCTGGGGCCGCATGCTGTTCGACGCGCAGACCCGGATGGTGGTGGCGCCATGGATGGCGATCTTTCCGGGCATGGCGATCGTCGTCACCGTGCTGGGGCTGAACCTCCTGGGCGACGGTATCGCCGACATTCTCGATCCAAAATCGCGGCGGCAGCGATGAGCCTGCTCGACATCAAGAACCTTTCGCTGACCATCGGCGACACGCCGATCCTCAAGGGTATGGAACTTTCCGTCGCGCCCGGCGAAGTGATGGGCCTGGTCGGCGAATCCGGCTCGGGCAAGTCGATGACCGCGCTGACGGTGATGCAGCTTCTGCCCCATACCGCGCGCGCTACCGGACGCGTCACATTCGACGGCATCGACCTCCTCGCAGCAACAGAGGACCAGATGTGCGCGCTGCGCGGCGATGACATCGGCATGGTGTTCCAGGAGCCGATGACGGCGCTCAATCCGGTCAAGACCATCGGCGAACAGGTCGCCGAAGGCATTCGCTGGCATACCAAGGCAAGCCGCGCCGAAGCCGAAGACCGGGCGCGAAAAATGCTCGACCGGGTCGGCTTGCCCTCGGCGAAATTCCCAATGTCGCGCTATCCGCACGAACTGTCGGGCGGCCAGCGCCAGCGCGTCGTCATCGCCATCGCTTGTGCGCTGAAGCCGAAGCTCCTGATCGCCGACGAGCCGACCACGGCTCTCGACGTGGTGCTGCAGGCCCAGATCCTCGACCTCCTGCGCGACCTCGTCGCCGAGAGCCGCATGGGGCTGCTGCTGATCTCGCACGACCTTGCCGTGGTGACCGAGATGGCGGACCGCATCACCATCCTGCGCCGCGGCGAGGTAATGGAAACCGGTGACACGGCGCGCACGCTGTCCGAACAACTCCATCCCTACACGCGACAGCTGGCGCAGGCCTCGATCCATGTGCCGGCGCGCTCGAAGCCGCATGGTCTCGAGACGGGCCGACCTTTGCTCCAGGTCGAGGGCGTGACCCGCGACTATGCCGGTCGGCGCACCTCGCTATTCAGGCGAGCGCCTGATATCCGCGCCGTCGACCAGGTGTCCTTGTCGATGGCGCCGGGTCAGTCGGTGGCGCTGGTCGGCCGCTCCGGCTGCGGCAAGTCAACGCTCGCCCGCATGATCCTGGCGCTGGACCGGCCAAGCTCGGGCACCATCCGGTTTCGCGGCGAAACCATCACCGGCAAGAGCGAAGCCGAGCTGAAGCCGGCGCGTCGTGACATGCAAGTCGTTTTTCAAGACCCCTACGGATCCTTCGACCCGCGCCAGAAAGTCGAGAAACTGGTCGCCGAACCCCTGCATGTGCTGGACAAGAAGCCGACGCGCGCCGAGCGCCGCGAGATGGTGGCGCATGCGCTGCATGAAGTCGGCCTCGACCAGCGCGACATGGACAAATACCCGCACGAGTTTTCGGGCGGCCAGCGCCAGCGTCTTTCGATCGCCCGGGCCATCATCACGCGGCCGAAACTGGTCGTCGCCGACGAGCCGGTCTCGGCGCTCGACGTTTCGATCCGCGCCCAGATCCTCGATCTGTTCGCCGAGCTCAACCAGAAGCTCGGCATCGCCTATCTGTTCATAACCCACGATCTGACCGTCGCCCGCGCCATCACGGACGAGGTGCTGGTCATGCATGACGGCAAGATAGTCGAGCGCGGCAAGACCAGCGAGGTGCTCGACCAGCCGCAGTCCGAGGCGGCCAAGGCGCTTGTCAGTGCCGCTCCTGATTTGCACCGGGCGATTGCAAAACGGATGCGCGAGCAGGGTTAATGCATGTCGCCCAAAGTGGCCCCGGTTTTGGGAGAACGACATGCACAAAGCAAAACCTCTTAGACCATCTGGAATTTTCCGGTGGCCTTGAATCGGAGGTAGGCGTCGATGCTGCGCGCCATGTTGGGTAGCATTTCAGGCAAGCCGTCGGGCGCGAACCAGCCGACAGCGGTGCTCTCGTCATCGGCGACCGCCGGCTCGCCTTCAAACGAGCGCGTATAGAACATCAGCGCGAAGAACTGAGCGCGGTCGCCATTCGGAAACTGGAAGGTTTCATAGTGCGGGTCGCAGCCGAACCCGAATGGTTCGACATCACTGACGATCAACCCGGTTTCCTCGAGTACCTCTCGGATCACCACCGCTTCCAGGCCCTCGCCTTCCTCGGCATTGCCGCCAGGCAGGCCCCACAGGCCAAAATCGGTCCGTTTCTGCAACAGGATGCGGCTGTCGGCGCGTTCGATGACGATGCGCGCACCCGGCATCAACACCAGACGGCTTCCGATCAACGCCCGCAATTGTCCCAGATAGCTGTCGGCAAAGGCCATTTGAATACTCCCTTTGACGTCAGCGAACCGTTGCCCAGGCAATGCCTAGCCTTCCGGCTTCACCAAATCGACCGGGTTGATATCGAGCAGGTCGAGCGTGCGCCGCAGCAGGCGCACCTCGCTCTCGGCCAGTTGGGAATCCGCCTTGGCGATGTCAGCCATATGACGGGCCAATTGCTTGCGTCGTTCGATGTCGAGATCGCGAAACAGTGCAATCGCTTGCGAGCCATTGGTCTCGTAGCCGAACTCGTTGAGATATTGGATAACGCTGTCGACGCTGGTTTCCGCAATTCCGAAGGCGTCCTTGCAGATGCGCCGGAAGGCAACCATCTCGCTCTCACTGACCGACCCGTCGGCCAGGATCATGCGAAACAGCATCAATAGTTCCGCCGACAGAACCGGATCGTCCGCCACCTTGCGCACGCCCGGGTCGCCGTCGAAGATCTGACGTATCTGGTCCAGCAATGCGAACGCCATCATGGTCCCTTTCCGATTCCTCTTCATAGAGGTAGCGCGGAATCGGTCTTGCGCAAACAGGGCGGTCGTGGTCGAACGCCGGACATCTCAGCCGACCGAGCCCTCCATACATCAGATGATCGACCTTAGCATCCAGACCGTCGCCATGCTCGCCTTCGCCGCCTTCGCCGCGGGCTTTGTCGATTCGATCGCGGGCGGCGGCGGGTTGATCACGGTGCCGGCGCTGCTGCTTGCCGGCTTCACACCGGTCCAGGCGCTCGCCACCAATAAATTGCAAGGTATGTTCGGATCGGGCTCGGCGACTATCCACTACGCGTCGAAGGGTCATGTCGACCTGCGCCGGCAATTGCCGTCGGCGCTTTTGGCCCTTGTCGGAAGCGCCATCGGTGCCTTGCTGGCAACGATCGTACCCGGTGACATGCTGCGGGCGGCCTTGCCCATCGTGCTGATCGCCATCGCGGTCTACTTCGCATTCAAACCCAACATGAACGATGTCGACCGCGCCGAGCGCCTGTCGCCGTTCCTGTTCGGACTGACACTGGTGCCCGCCATCGGCTTCTACGATGGCCTGTTCGGGCCTGGCGCCGGCTCCTTCTACATGCTGGGTTTCGTGGCACTTGCCGGCTACGGCGTGCTCAAGTCGACGGCGCACACCAAGCTGCTCAACTTCGCTTCCAACATCGGCGGCTTCATCGTCTTCGCCGCGGTCGGCGTCGTCTACTGGAAGATCGGTCTGATGATGGGCATTGCCCAGTTCCTCGGCGCGCGCGTCGGCGCCAGCCTGGCCATGCGCATCGGCGCAAAACTGATCAAGCCGCTGCTGGTGATCGTGTGTCTGGCGCTTGCGCTGAAACTGCTGGCCGACCCGGCGAACCCGCTGCGGGCCCTGATTGGTGTGTGATCGCGCGCCCTGATAGAATGAATTGAGGTGTCGTCGTCCAAAGAGTTCAATCTGCCGGGCCGAAAACGCGCGAAATCACCAACGCCACCCAATGTGGGCTTTGCGCGCGCTCGTGCTGCCATTCCCTCATGGGGCCCAAGGATAATCATCAGCAAGCGAAATTCGCGCTCGGCGAAAAAGGTGTTGGGCTTGCAAAATCGAAGGCGACCAACTTCGACCGCATGGTTCAGCTGTCGCTCTATCAAGTAGTCAATGGCACCTCAGAATAAAACTTCAGGTTTTGGTAGCCCCGGTGAGCGTCAGTATGACCTTGGTCATGCAGAAGGGATGACACTAGGCCCACTGGAGCCGAGCAGTATAAATGAGCAGATTAAGGCACTCATCCCGAACACGATGATGGATCCATAAATCAAGATATTTGCCATTCCAATTTGTGGATCGACGTATCGGCGAAGATAACGACCGACTGCATATAACTTGTGATGCTTGGTATTTCCTATCAGCACCCCGCGCACTCGACCGGTCACGTCTCCAACTCTTTGGAAAAGCAGGGCGTGGCCGGCTGCTATCATCAAAAGGGAGACGACTGAGGTAAACACCGTCAATTTTGCTACGAGTACGGCCGCCGACCAGGGATGATCAATCTGGCCGGAGAGGACGGTAAGCGCAGCTATGATCGCAGCGCCGTTGACCAGAACCATGGACCTGAGTGCCTCAATGCTGATCTCCCTGATATAGTCATAATTCCTGTTCGACCACTCAAGCCATAGGACCTTTAGGTCGTCTATGTGCTTCTTATGGTTCCTGACAAGATCAACATTGTAGGAGTGAACATTTTTTGCCTGCAGCCAGTCAAGCTCCCAGTCAAATAGCCTCGGGTCTAGCGGCTGTTTTTCCTCAAATATTTTTACTCTGTTGAACTCGATCGTATTTTCGAGCGCATCAAGAGTGGTATCGGCCGCCCATCCTCTCTTCCAACTCGAAAGGATGCCTTTCCATTGGTCTTCTACGTGCTTGCGAAAGCTTATTTCGTCGGGTGGGAGCGAAAGCCCAGCTGCAGCCGGCGATACTTTTTGCTGCGCCTTTGCCATTTTCCCCTCCAACACCTTGTTTCTGTATGGAGCGGGAGTAACGGCGTAGTCAATGCCAGCGCCTCAGAGACCCTCCTAAATCCGATTGTCTTCACCAAGCCTTTTTAGCCACTGCCGCTAGGACTGGCTCCCCAGTTCCGTTGCGTTCGAAGAGGTATGGATACATGCTACCCTCACGACTCGATTGCTACCGTTGGCCAAGATAGTCGCTGTGCCCCAAGCGTTTCGTGAGTTTTAGCCCACCTCATAAACCATGTTGGAGGAGCCAAACATGAATCTTAGCGCACCCACCCAGATCGTTTTTATCATTTCCGTTGTTATCGCCATCATCGGCGTTCTCGCCGCGCTTGGCATTCTTGCGTTCATCCCACTCGCATCGGTGTGGATTGTTCTTATTGCTTTCATCGTGCTTGCCGGCGGCTGCTTGATGCGCGGCGCCTGACCAATTCCCTTGAAGTGGGGACGAAGAGCGTCCGGCCAAAAGCCGGGCGCTTTTGATTCCGGCCCCGGGTCTGCTAGATTTGACTTGGCGCAAGGATGGCCGATGCCAGTCGAGATGCAACCCGAGCAAGAGCAGGACCAATCCGTCGCCGGGCAGTTCGAGATGCGCCGGCGCCTGCCCGATCCTCGACTTCAGGGCATTGTGTCAGACATTTGCGGCTATCGTGAAATGGCGCCCGGCCATATGCGCAACGTCGAATACGCGTCCCTCACCGTACCGCTGGTCATCAGCTTCGCCGAACCCTTCGCCATCGGCCTCGGCAAGGCGCCCGGCGACAATGACCGCTTCGCCAGTTTCGCCGCCGGTCTCTATGCCGGACCGGTGGTCATCGAATCCTTCGGCGGCGCCTGCTGCGTCCAGGTCAACTTCACGCCGCTTGGCGCGCGCCGTTTCTTCCGCCTGCCGATGAGCGAGTTAGCCAACAGTATGGTCGTTCTCGACGACGTGCTTGGCGCGCAGGGCATGGCGCTGCGTGAACGGCTCGGCAACGCGCCGGACTGGACGGCACGTTTCGACATGGCCGAAGCCTTCGTCATCGCCCGTCTCGAGAATGCCGCGGAAACGCCGCTCGAAATCGCCTGGGCCTATGACCGTATCATCACGTCCGAAGGCCGGACCCGCATTTCATCGATTGCAGAAAGACTAGGCTGGAGCCGCAAGCATCTAGCCAGCGGTTTTTCCAACGCCATCGGCATCGGCCCCAAGACGCTGTCGCGCATCGTGCGCTTCAACCGCGCGCTCGGTCTGTCGAGGCAGCAGACCGCCGACTGGGCGGATATCGCCGCCGATTGCGGTTATGCCGACCAGGCGCATCTGGTGCGCGAATTCCGTGACCTTGCCGGCGAGACGCCGACCTCGCTTTCAGTCAGGTAACATTTCTTCAAGACGCTGGAACGGCCTTCGCCCAGAGTGGGGGATCGACCAACCCCATTGAAGGAGATCGACATGACCACCAGCAACGAAGCGCCCCGCCTCTACCCCGCTTTGCGCTACAAGAACGCGGCAAAGATGATCGACTGGCTGAGCGAGGCTTTCGGCTTCAGCGTCCAGGCCCGTTATGGCGAAGGCGATGTCGTGCACCATGCCGAACTGGTCTTCGGCTCCTCGATGATCATGCTGGGCACGGTGCGCGACGACGACTACGGCAAGATGGTCGGCGAACCCGGCTCAGGCGGCGGCAAGTCGATCTACATTGCCGTCGACGACGCCGATGCCGCCTATGCGAAGGCCAGGAAGGCCGGCGCCACGATCATCCAGGAATTGATCACCCGCGACTATGGCAGCCGCGAATTCATCTGCCGCGACCCGGAAGGCAACGTCTGGTCGTTCGGCACTTACTGGCCGAAGGCAGGCGAGAAGGCCTGAGTCAATCTGAGGCGTGCTGCGAACTACCGCGCTAGCGCAAAGATTGCGTCGCAGTCGAGATGCGTCTCCAGCTCGGCTGCGACGTCGTCCAAGGCCCGCTCGACCTCGGCCCGATAGTCGATGCCACCGCCCTTGATGCCGAGGCTTTCGAGGAATTTCCCGCGAAAGCCGTCGGCACCAAACAGCCCATGCATATAGGTGCCGATCACCTTGCCATCGGCCGAGACTGCCCCGTCATCGACGCCATTGATGACTGCTGACGGCCGCAGCGTATCCGGTCCGGTGGTGTGGCCGAGATGGATCTCGTAGCCTTCGAGCGGCAGGTCGAACAGGACCGAACGGGCGCTGACGTTGCGCACCGTCTTCTCTGGTTCCATCACCGTTTCGATGTCGAGCAGGCCGAGCCCTTCGGCCTCGGTGACGCTGCCTTCGATGCCGTCGGGATCGCGCACGATACGGCCGAGCATCTGGAAGCCGCCGCAGATGCCGATGACATGGCCGCCGCGCTTGGCGTGCGCGAGAAGGTCGCGATCCCAGCCGTTTTCGCGGAACTTCAGGAGATCGCCGATCGTCGACTTCGAGCCTGGAATGACCACCAGCCCGGCATCGGCAGGCAGCGGTCTTCCCGGCGGCACGAACACCACCTCGACCTGCGGCTCGGCCTTGAGCGGGTCGAGATCGTCGAAATTGGCGATGCGGCCAAGCATCGGCACGGCGACTTTCAGCGCACGCGCTTCGCCGGACACCAGCCGTTCCAGCACCACCGAATCCTCCGAAGGCAGGCGTGCCGCTGCCTTCAGCCACGGCACGATGCCGAAACAGCGCCATCCCGTGAATTTTTCGATCGACCTGATGCCGTCATCGAACAGCGAAACATCGCCGCGGAACTTGTTGATGAGATAGCCGACGATCATGCGCCGGTCCTCTTCCGGCAGGATCAGATGCGTACCGGCAACCGAAGCGATGACGCCGCCGCGATCGATGTCGCCGACCAGCACCACCGGCACGTCGGCGCGCGTGGCAAAACCCATATTGGCGATGTCGTGGCTGCGAAGGTTGATCTCGGCCGGCGAGCCGGCACCCTCGACGATGACGAGATCGGCGCCCTCGCCAACCTTGTCCCAGGAGTCCAGAACGGCATCCATCAGTTGGCCCTTCATCACCTGGTAGTCGCGCGCCCGCGCTTCGCCGAACACCTTTCCCTGCACGATGACCTGCGCGCCGACATCGGTCTGCGGCTTGAGCAGTACCGGGTTCATGTGGACCGATGGGGCGACGCCGCAAGCCATCGCCTGCAGCCATTGGGCACGGCCGATCTCGCCGCCGCCATGGTTGTTGTCACCCGGAATGTCGGCGACGGCAGCATTGTTCGACATGTTCTGCGGCTTGAATGGCCGCACCTTCAGCCCACGCTTTTTTGCCGCGCGGCAGAGGCCGGCGACCAGAACCGTCTTGCCGACATCCGAACCCGTGCCTTGCAGCATGATCGCTCTGGCCATCAGCCCCTGCCCTGCGTCACGGTTCCGGTGATGTTCGATTTCTGCGCCAGCGGCCCGCCGCGCCAGATGTAGAGCGCCAGCAACGGCTCTTTGCCGGTGCGCATGGCGTGATTGACGTTGGATGCGTGGTGGACGACCTCGCCGGCCATACGCGGGCAAAAAGCGCTCTCGCCCATGCGCCATTCGGTGCCACCGGTCAGCGGAATGTAGATTTCCTCGGCAACATGATGGTGGTCGGGATAGACGATGTCGGGCCCAAGGATCAGCAGGCCGGCGGCGACCTCGTCATTGGCGAAATGGCCTCGCGTGCCGAACACTTCGAGCCAGCCGTAATTGTCGATGAACTCTTTTCCGAAATCCGCCTCGCTGTAGGTCTGCCCGCAGCGGAAATCGCTTCGATGCTCGGCAAGCAGCCGCACCAGCGGCTTGGCATCCGGCGGCGCCAGTTCCACGACGCGATCGAGATGGCGCAGGCAGGCAAGCGGATGCGGCTCCAGCGTGCGGGCGGGCATGTCCCAGCCGATCTGCGCCACGGCATCGCGCACCAGGGTTTGATCGACGGACGCAAGGTACGCGTGGAACTGCCCCAGCAAATCATCGAATATTGTCGTCACATAACGCTCCGGACAGGCATTGCTGCACAGCCGCTCCCCAAATGGGCACTTGATGGTTCGGGTTGCGCGGCGGCATCATTGGTCTAGATTGGTTCGCGCGCAAAGCCAAAAACGAAAGGCCAGCGGGCTAGCTGGGCAGCACATAGGGAGCACGCCATGGACGCCTCGGTCGATGCGAGCACCAGCCAGTTCGAACTCAATGAGGAACAGCGCGCCATCCAGGAGATGACGCAGGCCTTCGCCGCCGACCGCGTCGCGCCGAATGCACTCGACTGGGATCGACGGAAACACTTTCCCGCCGATGTGATCCGCGAGACCGGGCCGCTTGGCCTCGGCGGCATCTATATCAGGGACGATGTCGGCGGTTCGGCGCTGGGCCGGCTCGATGCCGTGCTGATCTTCGAGGCGCTATCGCACGCCGATCCAGCCTTTTCGTCGTTCGTCTCGATCCACAACATGGTGGCCTCGATGATCGATCGTTTCGGCAATGAGGAACAGCGCCAGCGCTTCCTGCCGAAACTTACCTCGATGGAATGGCTGGCGAGCTACTGCCTGACCGAGCCGGGCTCGGGCTCCGATGCCGCGGCGCTCAAGGCGCGCGCGGTCAAGAGTGGCGGCGACTATGTCCTCAATGGCACCAAGCAGTTCATTTCGGGCGCCGGCGACAGCGATGTCTACGCCGTCATGGTGCGGACCGGCACTGAGGGGCCGAAAGGCATCTCCACCATCGTCGTGCCGAAAGATGCACCGGGCCTCTCCTTCGGCGCCAACGAGCACAAGATGGGGTGGCACATGCAGTCGACCCGCCAGGTCATCTTCGAGGATTGCAAGGTGCCGGCAGAGAACCTTTTGTCGGGCGAAGGCGCTGGCTTCGGCATTGCCATGGCGGGCCTCGATGGCGGCCGGCTGAACATCGCCGCCTGTTCGCTTGGCGGCGCACAGTCGGCGCTCGACAAGGCGCTTGCCTACACCGCCGAGCGCAAGGCCTTCGGCTCGAAGATCAATCAGTTCCAGGCCTTGCAATTCAAGCTGGCCGACATGGAGACCGAGCTACAGGCGGCGCGCATCTTCCTTTATGCCGCCGCTTCGAAGCTCGACCGCAAGGCGCCGGATGCCGGCAAATGGTCAGCGATGGCCAAGCGTTTCGTCACCGACACCGGCTTCAATGTCGCCAACGACGCGCTGCAACTGCTCGGCGGTTATGGCTACCTGCACGACTACGGCATCGAGAAGCTGGTGCGGGACCTGCGCGTGCACCAGATCCTCGAAGGCACCAACGAGATCATGCGCGTCATCATCGCGCGTGCATTAATTGGAAGGCAGTAGGCAGTAGGCAGTAGGTAGTAGGCAGTAGGCAGTAGGCAGTAGGCAGTGAGATGACCGGCAAGATCAATTCATACAAGGATCTTATCGTGTGGCAGCAGGCGATGGACCTGGCTGTCGCCACCTATTCCTTGACCAAGGTATGGCCCAAGGAAGAATTGTACGGGTTGATCAGCCAAATCCGCCGTTCAGCGACCTCGATCCCTGCAAACATCGCCGAAGGTTACGGTCGAGATAACAGAGGCTCTTATCAGCAATTCCTCAGAATAGCCCAAGGCTCGCTGAAGGAGTTCGAGACATACCTCCAGATCGCCGAACGCATTGGCCTTGCCACGCATGATCAAGCTGATCATTTGCTGACATCCACCGAGGGCATCGGCAAAATGCTTCGCCAACTCATTGTCAGACTTAAGCCGGAATAGACAACCCTACTGCCTACTGCCTACTGCCTACTGCCTACTGCCTACTGCCTAGCACAAATCACGGAGCACCACGATGACCACCATCGCCTTCATCGGCCTCGGAAACATGGGCAATCCGATGGCCGCCAACCTGGTCAAGGCGGGGTATGCCGTGCACGGCTTCGACCTGGTGCCGGAGAACCTTACCGTCGCGCGCGAGCATGGCGTGGTCGTCATGGCCAACGCACCGGCCGCGGTGAAGGGCGCCGAGGTGGTGATCACCATGCTGCCAGCCGGCAAGCACGTGCTATCGGTCTATGAGGACATCGCGCCCAAGGCGAAAAAAGGCACGTTGTTCATCGATTCCTCGACCATCGACGTTGAATCGGCGCGCAAGGCGCACGCCATTGCCGCCAAACACGGCCTGCTGTCCATCGATGCACCCGTCTCGGGCGGCACGGGCGGTGCCGCGGCCGGGACGCTCACCTTCATGGCCGGAGGCTCCGGCGATGCCTTCGCCGCAGCCGAGCCGGTCCTGAAGCCGATGGCCGGCCGCATCGTCCATTGCGGCGGCGACGGCGCCGGACAGGCGGCAAAGATATGCAACAACATGATCCTCGGCATCTCGATGATCGGTGTCGCCGAAGCCTTCGTTCTGGCGGAAAAGCTCGGCCTCTCGCACCAAGCACTGTTCGATGTTGCCTCGACCTCGTCGGGGCAATGCTGGTCCTTGACCGCCTATTGCCCGGTGCCCGGCCCTGTGCCGACTTCACCCGCCAACAGGGACTACAAGCCAGGGTTTGCAGCGGCACTGATGCTGAAAGATCTGAAATTGTCCCAGGAAGCAGCACAAAGCGCGGGTGCGGTGACGCCGCTTGGCGCCGAAGCAGCCCAGCTCTATGCCTTGTTCAACGCCCAGGGACATGGCGGCGCCGATTTCTCCGGCATAATTAATTTTCTGCGCGGCAATCCAGCGTAACCAACGGACTTGGCGGGCTTTTTCCGATTTCCTTCGGCAGAAAAAATGCAAATTTAGATTTGCTTAAGCTCTCGATAACTCTGCGGTAACGATGTTCCTATAAAACGGATTGCGAGGCGGACATATCGCATCCGCCCGGCGCTCCGGATCAGGTCTCGCGTACCGGAGCCTGTAAGTTTCGACAGATGCCGTAGGTTTCGCAAAGTATTTGAGTAGCGAAGCGCCATGCGTATCTGGCAAAGCCGCGTTCCCGATGGAGCGCGGTTTTTGCGTTTCCGCCAGTTTATCCGCACCGTCTGGTTTTATATTCCGATTGCCGCATTCGGGATCGGGACATGATCTTCGTTGATCAGCACGATCGGTGCATCGGCCCCCTCGAGCCTGACGACCAGCAGGCGCAGGCTCCACGTGCCGGCAGCGCGGACTGCGGTTGAGTAGGCAGTGCCCTTGCCCTTGGCGCCGTGGACCGGAATGCTGAATTGGGCGTCGCCAGAACCATTCGTATTGATATTGAGATGGCCACCGACCCAGAAACTGTCGGCCGCCACATCATCACCGAGTGCGGCCTTCACGCGATCGTCGGCGCGAAGTCTGTCCATGGTCATGCGGTAGGCATCGCTGCCTTTCAGGACGTAGGGATGCTGCCGACCATCGTCGCACAACCGCCGATCCCGACCACCCACACGACAAGGCCGGCGATTGCCCAGTTGCGTTGCGTCTTGCGAAACTGTTCCGCGTCGCGCCAGGCGCGGTTCCGCCACGCCCAGCGACTGCCTCGTGCGCCCAGCACGATGATCATGACGATATTGACGAACGGGATCAGCGCCAGCAGCGCGATGAAGGTGCTGTTGCCGATGCCCCAGATCCAGTTGAGAAAGAAGGCGCCCCAATTCCAACGGTCGAGTTCGGCTGGAATTTCAGCCGGCTGGTTGAGCGGTTGTCCGGCCATCGTATCCCCCATCGGTAACTGTACCGACTGGTTCTAGCGCATGCACTCCTCGATGCGCAAAATCAAAGGTCTGCAACTCGGTCAGGTCTTGTTGGACAGTCGGCGAAAATTCGCCTTCACGGCACGGCTTGCCGGCTTCAGCGCAGCGCTGATCGAGCGTTCCGCCGCAACACCGTTGAACAGCGACGGCGTGCGGCCGGAAAAGACCTCGGGCCAGAACCGCGATGCCGACTGCAGGAAAGACATTTGCGCCGCAAACGCGCCTTCGGCCATGGCGGCGGTCTTCTCGTTTACCGCACGCGCCGTCTCCGTGCCCCATGGCTGGCTGCTCCCGCCATCCATGGCCATCAGCGGCAGCCGCATCATCGCCACTAGCGGCGCCAGCATCAGATCACCGCCGATGCTGGCCGCTTCTTGCGTCCGTCGGCTCTTGCCGATCTTTCTCATCCAGACAAACCCCTTGTCGCGGCCGAATCAGCCGCTGCCCCACACACTACGCGATGGGGATGGAATTCTTCACTCGCCGCTCGATCATGTTGTCGAGACCGGGCGCTCCTGCCGAGGAACGCCCGGTCGGGGCTCGAGCCCTACCGCTTGCGCAGATCGGCTTGCGCCAAATCCAGCGCCTTCGAGATGCGCTCGCAAGCCATATCGATCGTATCACGGGTCCAGATCAGCGGCGGCGACAGGATCATCGTGTCGCCGGTGGCGCGCAGCATCATGCCGTGCGCGATGGCGTGGTCGCGCACGGTCACCGCCGCGCTTCCCGCCGGCAGGAACCGCTCCTTGGTCGCCTTGTCCTTGACGATCTCGATCGCGCCCATCAGCCCGATCGAACGCACCTCGCCGACCAGATCATGCCCGGCAATGCGCTCCTGCAACGCCTTGGCGAAATAGGGGCCGGTATCGTTCCGGACGCGGTCGACCAGCTCTTCTCGCTCGATGATCTCGAGGTTCTTCAACGCCACGGCGCAGGCCACCGGGTGGCCGGAATAGGTGTAGCCGTGATTGAACTCGCCGCCCTTCTCGACCAGCGTAGAGGCTAT
This sequence comes from Mesorhizobium sp. M0047, assembly GCF_040323315.1. Taxonomy (NCBI): domain Bacteria; kingdom Pseudomonadati; phylum Pseudomonadota; class Alphaproteobacteria; order Hyphomicrobiales; family Phyllobacteriaceae; genus Mesorhizobium; species Mesorhizobium sp. M0047. The sequence goes on from NZ_JAMYUW010000020.1 coordinate 91,225, forward strand.
GCGGTCGCCGACCAACAATGCCGACAGCGGCTGATAGCCGGAGGTCAGGGCCTTGGCCGTGGTGATCGTGTCCGGCTCGATGCCGAGCGTCTGCGCGGCGAACCACTCGCCGGTGCGGCCATAGCCGGTGATGACCTCGTCCAGCATCAGCAGGACATCATATTTGCGGCAGATGCGCTGCACCTCCGGCCAGTAGCTGACCGGCGGAATTTTCACACCGCCTGCTCCCATGACCGGCTCGCCGATGAAGGCAGCAACCTTGTTGGCGCCGGCTTCGAGGATCGCAACCTCGACAGCCCCGGCCGCGCGCAAGCCGAAATCATGATCGCTCTCGCCCGGCAGCGCCAGCTCATAGGCATAGGGCATCATCACATGGACGATGTTGGGCACCGCGCCGCCGAGCTGCTTGTGCATGGCATCCATCCCGCCGAGCGAGGTGCCGGCAACGGTCGAGCCGTGATAGGCCATCTTGCGCGAGATGATGCGGTTCTTCTCCGGCTTGCCTTCCAACACCCAGTAATGGCGCACAAGGCGCAGCGCCGTGTCGTTGGCTTCCGAACCGGACGAACCGTAGAACACCTGGCTGACGTTCTTCGGTGCGATTTCCGCCAGTTTTTGTGACAACAGCACCGGCGTCGGCGTCGAACATTTGAAGAAGGAGTTGTAGTAAGGCAGCTCCTTCATCTGGGCATAGGCCGCCTCGGCCAGTTCGTCGCGCCCATAGCCGACGTTCACGCACCACAGCCCGGCCATGCCGTCGAGGATTTCAGCCCCCTCGGAATCATAGATGAACGGCCCATTGGCGCGGGTGATGATACGCGAGCCGACTTCGCGCAGTTCCCTATGATCGGTGAACGGATGCAGATGATGCGCGGCATCGATCTGCTGAAGCTGCTTCAGCGAATAATTCTGATAAGTCATGGATCTGATCTTTCCTCTGGATTCTATCCGGCCCAAGCCGGGGCGAATGCGTCAGAGGAAAACAGGTGGCGAATAACCGATGCGAGCGCACAGCCGCAAAAGTTCGGCGCGCAGCGTGCGCGGTGACGGTGTCACCGCGACCCGCAATGCGCGAAGCCCAAATGCGCCAGCCAATGTCCCTTCGAGAGCCATGGATGGCACCTTAGAGCAATTTCAGGAAAAGTGTGAAACGGTTTTCCCCGAGGAAAGTGCGTAGCGCTCTTCCTCGTGGACTGCGTCAAAATCTGCCGTCTATGCCGTTCCACCCAGCGCCCTTTGCAGGAAGACATATTTCATCGCCGTCTGCGCCGCCTGCGGCCGGCGGTCGCCGCGGCCGCCATGCCCGCCCTCGGTCTCCTCGAAGAATAGAGTCCTGGCATGGCCGGCTTGCTGCAGGCGGGCGGCCATCTTCCGCGCATGGCCGGGATGGACACGGTCGTCGGCGGTCGAGGTGGTCAGCAGCACCGGCGGATAGGCAGCTCCGGCATCGACATGCTGGTAGGGCGAATAGGCGGCAAGCCACGTCGAGTCTTCGGGTTTCGACGGGTCGCCATATTCGGCCATCCAGGAAGCACCCGGCGGCAATTCAGTGTAGCGCAGCATGTCGAGCAGCGGCACTTCGATAATGACGGCGCCGAACAGCTCGGGGCGCTGCGTCAGGGAAACGCCCGTCAGCAGGCCGCCATTCGAACCGCCTTGGATGCCGAGCGAAGCAGCCGTGGCGATACCGCGCTTGACGACGTCCTGTGCTACTGCCGCAAAATCGTCGAAGCCGTTCTGGCGATTGCCCTTGAGCGCCGCCTGATGCCAGGCCGGGCCAAATTCGCCGCCGCCGCGAATGCAGGCCTGCACATAGGCGTTGCCCTTCTCCAGCCACAGCCTGCCGCGCACGCCGGCATAGCCGGGCAGCAACGGCACTTCGAAGCCCCCATAGCCATAGAGCAGCGTCGGCACCGGGCCCTTCTGGTCGCGCCGCCTGACGACGAAATAAGGTATCATCGTGCCGTCCTTCGAGCGCGCCTCGAACTGTTCCGAGATCAGCGGCGAGGCATCGAAACGCGCCGGCTGCGACTTCACGGTGGCCAGTGTCTCGCCATTGTCGTCCGACCAGATGATCGAGCTCGGCGTCAGGAAATCGGTGAAGGAGAACGACACACTCGACCCGAACTGCTCGGCATGGCTGATGCCTACATTGCCGTATTCGGGCAACCCGACCGGTTTCAGCGACCAACCGCCCTCCTTGCGCTCGCAGACGACGACCTTGCCGCGCACATTGTCCATCAGGTTGATGAACAGCCGGTCCTGCGTGCGGGCAATGCCGGCGATGGACACCCGATATGCCGGCTCCAACACCGTTTCCACCGGACCGAGCGTACCGGTCTCGACCCAGAGCGCCAGATCCAGCGAATAGAGGCCATCAGGCTTGCACAATGTGCCATCGGGCGCCGTCCACGGGCTGCGCAGGCCGAAGACGAGCTGATCCCTGAAGATCGCGGTGTCGGTCATGTCGTCCGGCAGTGGCAACTGTTTGTTTTCGCCGGACGGCAGCCGCAGGAAGATGTGCGAAGCGAAGAAATTCAGCGTCCGGGCCAAGATCAAATAGCGCCTGTCGCCGTCGAACTCGACAGCTGCGCCAACGGCGAGATCCTCTTTCTGCGCCTCGAAGATCGGTGTCGCGTCTTCGAGCTTCGTGCCCCGCTTCCAGAGCTTGATCACGCGCGGATAACCGGACTCAGTCTTGTCGGCCTCCTCAAACGCCGCCGAAACGATGACCGTCTCCTTGTCCAGCCAGCTGAAACCCGACTTGGATGCGGGCGCGCGAAACCCACCTTCCACGAAGGATTTCGTTTCGATGTCGAATTCACGCATCTCGCTGGCGTCGCCGCCATCCGGCGACATACTCACCAGACAGCGATTGAAGTCCGGATAGAGTCGGCTTGCGCCTCCGAACACCCATTTGATCCCCTCTTTCGCCGCAAGCTGGTCGAAGTCGATGATCGTTTCCCAGTCGGGTTTTTCGGTTTTGTAGGAAGCAACCGTCGTGCGGCGCCAGAGGCCGAGCACATTAGTCTTGTCCTGCCAGAAATTATAGACATGGCCTTTGAGTGCTGCGCCGACTGCAATGTTGTCTTCGGCAGTCATCAGATCGAGCGCGGTCTGGAACGACGCCTGATAGGAAGGATCACCCTGCAGCTCGCCAACCGTGACCTCGTTCTGGCGATGCACCCAGTCAAGCGACTGCGCGGCTGTCCTGTCTTCCAGCCAGAGAAACGGATCGTTGGTCTCGGTGGCGGATCCTGGTTTTTGGATGGGCTTGGTCATGAGGTCTCCGATAAACGCGTCGCTTTGGGGATTGCCAACATCGATATGCCATGTCCGATATTCAATATGTTCGGCGCACAATTGAGGCTTTCCGCCGGCCAGCCAGGCTCGCGATGGCCAGCGCCAGGCACATCAGGCCGAGCGTGATCGGCAGCCCGCCGGCGCCCAGAATATCCATGGCGCCGCCCGCCAGCGGCGGCACGGCGATGCCGCCGACGCCCCACATCAAGGAGAATGCTGCGTTGCCGGCGACCAGTGTCGAGCCTGTGAAGCGCTCGCCGAGCTCGATGATCGACATCGTGTAGATGCCGTAGGAAACAGCACCCCAGACGAAGAGCATTGGCCAGATCAGCGGCGTCGCGATCAGCAGCGGCAGAAGCACGCAGCCGAGCACCGTCAAGGAAACACAGGCAAGCCGCACCAGGCGCGCGGAAAGCCTTTCCGCCAGCAGTCCGAGCGGCACCTGCATGGCGATGTTGCCGGCGATCATCACCGACAGCAGCGCAGACATGCGGGTCTCGGCGATGCCGTGATGGGTGCCGTAGACCGGCAGCAAGGCCAGCGCGCCCTGTTCGAAGCCGGCAGCCACGATGACGGCAAACAAAAGCAGCCAGGCCAGCGGCACGAAGCCAAGCACCGAAACCTGATGTCCGGCCTCGTCGACCTTGGGCAAGCGCGGCAGCACCGAGGCCAGGCAGATGCCGCACAGCACGAAGGCGAAAATGCCGACGAGGAAGGGCGGCCAGCCTTCCGTGCCGACAGCCAGCAGGCACAGTGGTCCGGTCGCAAACCCGGCGGAGATGATCGTCGAGTAAACGCCCATGACGCGACCGCGTCGCGCCGGCGGCGCCAGCGCGATCACCCAGATCTCGCTCAGCACGTAAAGCGGATTGGTGACGACGCCGATCAGGAAGCGCAACGGAAACCATACATAGACATTCTGCGTCCAACCGATCAGCGCCAGCACGATTGCCGAAAGTGCCGCACAGGTAAGGGCCGTGCGCCCTGCCCCGAACCGCCGCGCCAGCGCCGGGATCAGCGGCGACGACACGATGAAGCCGATCGGCGTCATCGCCGCCGACAGGCCGATCATCGCCGGAGAAATGCCCTGGCGTTGCAGGATGAAGCTCAGCAGCGGATAGGACAGGCCCTGCGCAATGGCGAACACAGATACGGTCGCGATCACGCCGGTGATACCAGCCCACTGCATCGTCTCGTCGTCGTTCGATTCCGCCAGGTTCATTGTCCGCACCGCTATCGGGGTTGCAGGATTATCGATTAGTTACGTGGTGGTAAGTCCCCGGAGGGCGAAAACCGCTTTGCTCCGTACGATGTCTGTCAGGCGGCGCGGCGCACGCGTGCACCGACCAGCCGCACCGCCACCCCTTGCGCCGCGCCGAACATGGCAAGTGCCGCGGTGAGGCCGGCAAGCGCTGGCCATTGCGTTGTCGCTTCGCTTTCGCTCGAGCCGGTCGCGACCATGCTGCTGTCCAAATGAATTGCGCTGGCCATCCGGCCAGCAAGCGCAACTAGCTACTGGTTCGATCCGGAGAACGGAAGGGCCGGAAAGCGAAATACGCTTGCGCCAACGGGGCAACGCATTTGGGCCGCGCAACTGCCGTTCCGGTATGTCGCTTCCCTAGCCCTAGTGGTCGCCGCCTCCGCAATGGCTGGACAGCCGCCGGTCCATTATGCCGCCCGCTACCGCATCCTATGAGGACCGCCATGACCGCCGCCTTACAACCAGCAGAACCGGCATTGGCCACCGACCGCGCCCGCCGCGGCGGCCGCGCCGGAAAGCGCGCCGGCGGCTCGGCCGCGTTCGAGCAGCCGGCTTTCCGCCAACTGAAAAACCCGCTGGCGCCGACCAGGCTGGTCTCCGACGACGAGCTGGAGTCGATCCACCTCGCTTCGTTGCGCGTGCTGCGGGAAATCGGCGTCGACGTTCTGCATGACGAAGCCCGCCGCATCATGAAGGCGCACGGCGCCGACGTGCGCGACGGCAGCGAGCGCGTGCGCTTCGACAGCGACATGATCCTGGATCTGGTGTCGCACTGCCCGTCGGAATTCACCATCCATGCCCGTAATCCGGCGCACAATGTGCGCTTCGGCGGCAACAATGTGATCATCTCGATGATGGCGTCGGCGCCCAATTGCTCCGACCTCGATCATGGCCGCCGGCCCGGCAATCAGCAGGACTACCGCAACTTCCTCAAGCTTGCGCAGATGCACAACATCCTGAACTGCACGGGTGGCTATCCGGTCGAGCCGACCGATATCCATCCGTCCGTGCGCCACCTCGAATGCATCCGCGATCTCAGCGTGCTCACTGACAAGGTGTTCCACATCTATTCGCTCGGCAAGGAGCGCAATGTGGACGGCATCGAGATCGCCAGGATCGCGCGCGGCATCAGCCACGAGCAGTTGCTCGAAGAGCCGTCCGTCTTCACCATCATCAACACCAATTCGCCGCTCAAGCTCGATGTGCCGATGATGGAAGGCATCATCCAGATGTCGAGCAAGGGCCAGGTCGTCGTCGTGACGCCGTTTACCCTGTCGGGTGCCATGGCGCCGGTCACCATCGCCGGCGCGCTGGTGCAGCAGAACGCCGAGGCACTGTCCGGCATCGCCTTCGCCCAGATGGTGCGCAAGGGCGCGCCGGTCGGCTATGGCGGCTTCACCTCCAATGTCGACATGAAGTCCGGTTCACCGGCCTTCGGCACGCCGGAATACATGAAGGCGCAGCTCGTCGGCGGCCAGCTCGCCCGCCGCTACAACATCCCCTACCGGACCTCCAACACCTGCGCCGCCAACACGGTTGACGCGCAGGCCGCTTATGAAAGCGTGTTCTCGCTATGGGGCGCCATCCAGGGCGGCGGCAATCTGATGATGCATGCCGCCGGCTGGCTCGAGGGCGGCCTGCGCTGCTCCTACGAGAAGACCATTCTGGACATCGACCTGCTGCAGATGGTGGCGGAATTCCTGACCCCGCTCGACCTTTCCGACGAGGCGCTCGGCTTCGACGCCATCCAGTCCGTCGGCCCTGGCGGCCATTTCTTCGGCACCCAGCACACGCAGGACCGCTACAAGACCGCCTTCTACTCGCCGATCCTGTCCGACTGGCGCAATTACGAGACCTGGGCGGAGGCCGGCTCGCCGACAGCGCTCGAAAAGGCCAACAAGGTCTGGAAGGAACGGCTCACGTCCTACGAAGAGCCCTACATGGACCCGGCCATCCGCGAGGAACTCAATGCCTTCGTCGCCAAGCGCCGGTCCGAGGGCGGCGCCCCGACCGATTTTTGATCGTCTGTGTTGTTGATGAACAGTCGAGCCCCCCCCCCAAACACCGGGCCGCCCCCCACACCACCCCCCGAGGCGGGGCGGGGCGCTGGGGGTTATAAAACAAAC